>CAMDPJ010000098.1 GCA_945903925.1 Chryseobacterium gleum | reverse complement strand
TTTTTTTTATCTTCGATTCAATGCAAAACGCACTACAAAATATTTTTTCTTTTATCCTTTTCTTCATCGCGAAAAAAGGATGTAATAGTTCTTTGATAAAATAGAAATATACCCACACTTCGCATTACCATGAATTTGGTATGGAGATGAATGGCCGTGGTTTCTCTGGTTCATATCGCTTCGGCTATCAAGGTTCAGAAGGAGTGAAGGGGACAGACGTAATTTATTTTTAAATTTATTAAGAAGATGGAGAAACTAAGCGGTAAAAAATTTACATTTAGCAAATATGGAAGACCAAAAAAAGAGAATAAATGAATGGAAAAGTTACGTCTGTCCCCTGTTTTATACTCAACGAGGAAAGACCGAAGTTGCTAAAACACGATACGGATAGTTTGTTTTTAGGCAGGTTGGGTGAAGAACCTACGGTAGATGTAACCAATTTGGTGTTGAACCCTTTTAAGCTATTATTATTATTTCCCGACCGAAAGCTAAATGCCCAGACCATACGACAAAGTGTAATTGCCAATTGGCTCAATGAAAAGAGAATCGCGCTTGAAGATGTGCAGTTAATGTCGGGACAGAAATTCCCGAGTTCAACCGAGAAATACCGCAGGAAAGACAGCGAACAACAAAGAAAGTTGATAAATCAGTTTCACCCACTAAGATGATTTAACATGGTAATTCTATTTATAATCTTTAATTTTATGCTTATGAGAGTGTATGTAGATAATTCAGTAATAGGTGGATACTTTGATGAAGAGTTTAAGGAATCCACAATAAAGTTGTTTGGTGAGTTTGAAAAAGGCTTTAAAAAAGCTGTTATTTCAGATTTAACCCTTCAGGAATTGGAAGGTGCGCCAACTCATGTGAAAGAGTTTCTTACTACCGTTAAAACGGAAATGATATTACTGGACAATGAATGTATTGAGCTGGCAAAGCTATATATTAAAGAGAAGGCAATCACACCAAAGTTCTTTAACGATGCGTTACATATAGCAACAGCAACGGTGAACCGATTGGATGTGTTAGTTAGCTGGAACTTTAAACATATTGTGAATCTGAATCGTATAAGACTGTATAATGCTGTTAACTTAAAGAATGGTTATCCGATAATTGAAATAAGGACACCGATAGAAATAATAATTGAAAAATAATATGTTATGAAAAAGAAAAAATTTGATGCCGTAAAAATGATGCGTGATGCACGTGATGAAATGGGTGAAAAATATTTCGCCAACATTAACTTGTTATTGAAAGATTTAGAGAAGGTTCGTAAGAAATATAAGTTAATCTCTAAGCCAGCGAAAGCGGCGTAACAATCCAATTAAATCTATTTGAAGCCTGAAGCAGAAATGTTTCGGGCTTTTTTATGTCAAAACAGTAGGTAAATCAGATGGCTTAATTTATCTTTAAAACCTGATGAAAGTTCATTGAAATGTTGGTCAGGATGAGGTTTTGAAAGTGTGAATACACGCGTGAAGGTGAAGAAAAAGTTGCACTAACGGTGATAACTATACTTATGATGATATTGGGCAGCTAATCAGCGACAAGTCTGAGGAAATTGAGAAGATTGAGTGGACGAGGTATCATAAAGTTAAGCGAGTAATCAGGACGGATGGAAGTATTAAGCCTGATTTGGAATTTGGATATGATGGTAGTGGAAATAGAGTTTTTAAATCGGTTAAAACTAAGAGCGGAAGCATAGACAACACGTATTATTTATATGATGTCGGTGGTAATGCCTTGAGTATTTACGAAACTACAAGCGGTGCAACGGCAACTTTAGCTGAGCAATTTATTTATGGTTCATCGAGAATCGGTACATTTAAGTCATCAACCACTGGTGTTAATTCTCATTTGGTTGGGTTAAAAGAATACGAATTAAAAGACCATTTGACTAATGTTCGTGTTGTTTTAAGTGATAAGTTAAATGGTGATGTGATTAGTGCAACAGATTATTTACCTTTCGGGATGTTGGCAAGAGGTTATTCACCAACTTATAGATATGGCTTCAATGGCAAGGAGAAAGTAGACGAAATATCAGGAGACGGGAATGCCTATGATTTTGGTGATAGAATGTATGATCCTAGAATTGGAAGATTTGCAAGTATTGATAGAAGGACTAAGGAATTTCCAGGATGGAGTCCTTATGTGTTTGCAATAAATAATCCAATTAAATTTATTGATGTTAATGGAGAAGGACCAGGAGATGGGACAGTTCGCACATTTATTGTTCAAGTTCAAGTACAAACAGCAAATGGAATTGCGACTGCTTATTTAGCAAAAAAATATTATGAAAATATTTCGCCTGCATTGGCACAATCATATCAAGAACATGCTTTAACTCCAAATGGTTGGTATATAGTTGATGTAAATAATTTCAAAGCAGCTCAAAGCAATCCTAATCAAGGATTTTTACATGCCCAAGTACCTGGAGCTAATACTCCAGAGAAAAAAATAGGAGGTCTGTTTTACTTAGGTGCTAGTGAGTTCTTGCCAATGAATGGAGCGTCAGATCAAGGAATTAATAAAACAGGGGAAGGCAGAGAAGTAGCGGATGGAACTCCTTTGTCTGTGGGAACAATAAAATTTACACAAGGCGATGAAGACGGCTTGTTTGAACTAATGAAAATAAATGCAGAAACGGGAAAAGAAGAAGTGGTTTTTAGTCAAAATGTAAAAGCTGGGGAAAGTGCATATTATGATTTTAACATAGATGCTCAGAATGAACATTTTAAATGGAATATAGAGTCTAATAATGCGACTAGCCTATCAGTTATTTCAAAAGCAGTTACAGGAAATGCGCAAGCTTCTGATACGATGGGGAATTATGGAACTGAGCAACCGCAGCAGCAAGATTTAAATGCTGTTGGTGCGAAACTTGATACACAGAATAAATAAAAGAATATGAAAGCAAAAATATTTATTGGTTTAATGTTGTTTGTTAATGCAGTTTTTGCACAAACAACAAAAGCAGATTCAGCAAAAGTTATAAGAAGGTCAGATACTATTCATTTGATTAAAAATCCCGCTCAATCAAAGATTTTTATATGTAAATATGGTGACCCTAAAAGAATGGAACTGAGTGGTAATGGAAAAATATATGAGTTTAAAAGAGGAATAGAGGATGGGTTTCATATTGCGTATTATGATGATGCCCTTAAAAAAGATACTGCGATGACTGCCGTGATTAAAAATGGGAAAGTAAATGGATTACAACAACGATGGCATAAGGAAGACCATAATTTATGGGAGGAGTGTGAATATAAAAACGGAATGAGAAATGGTTATTGTAAAGTTTATTGTTATCCTGAAGGAAAACGCGAGATTTTACTTTTAGACCGATGGGAGAATGATGTTCAACAAGAAGAGATTCAAATGGAATAATAGAAAGCATCCCCGCTCGACGTAGGCTGTATTTTTGCCTACGTTGTCTTTCGACTCTTCAAGCCTTTTAAACAGGGGACAGACGTAAATTAAATTTGTTATATTAGCAAAAAATAAAAGTAAAAAGCAATGCCAAGAGCCGCAAGAATAGTATGTATTGGAGTTCCGTATCATGTAACTCAACGCGGTAATTTTAGAATGGACATCTTTGAGGAAGATGCTGATAGAGAAAAGTATTTGGAGTTTTTTAAGCAGTACAAAGAACAATTTAAAGTTAAAGTATATGCATGGTGTTTAATGAGCAACCATGTTCACTTCATAGTAGAACCAACAACAGAGAAGGGTTTGGCCGAATTGTTTAAATTCACACACATGCGTTACAGTCAGTATTTTAACAGGAAGAAAGGTGCCCACGGACATTTATGGCAAGGAAGATTTTTCTCCTGTGCTTTAGATAATGATCACCTGTATGAGGCAATGCGCTATGTGGAGTTAAATCCACTTCGAGCAGGAATAGTTCAAAGAATAGATGGTTATTCATGGTCGAGTGTAAAAGAGCACTTAAATGGAAAAGGAAAAATGACGTTAGATGCAGTAACTAATTATTTAGAGATAGATGATTGGAAGGAATATTTGCGAGAGAAGGGTGATGATGAATTGATCAATAATATTAGAAAAAGAACTAAAATAGGTAAACCTCTAGGTGACGCTAAATTTATAAAGAAGATGGAGAAACTAAGCGGCAAAAAATTTACATTTAGAAAAAATGGAAGACCAAAAAAAGAAAATAAATGAATGGAAAAGTTACGTCTGTCCCCCTTTTTAAGCGACAATAAGTCAGAAATAGCAGTGGCAGACGCTACTAGTGTGGCTTATTCTAGTCCTTCTAGCACAAACTCACATTTGAAATCAACTGGAAAAACCACAACGAGTTTTAAAAGCTTTTTGCAACAGCAAGAATCGATTAGTCAGCAATCGAAATTACAAGGAAATTATGAAGCGCTAAGAACAAAAAGTAATTTGGGAGGAACCATACCTTTGATTTACACAGATTTAAATGGTTCATTAATTTCATTTGATGAATATAAAAAGTTAAATTCAGGTACTAAATAAATTAAAATGATTAATAATATGCTTGATGTTTTTTTGGGAATGGCAACGATTTTTGTAGCAATAATTGGATTGTTTATTGCCTTTGGAAGAATTAAAACAACTATAGATATACGCAGATATAAGTCTCTATTAATTGTTTTAGGAATTCTTGGATTCATTTGTGGGATAACTATGATAGTTTTTGCAGCTAATAAAATTTATTAGAGCATATTCATTTTATTTAAAAAAATTAAACAAGAATAGATAAGTGCGGTTATTATATATAGTAGAAACGTTGGCTGTTTATAATTCATATAAAGAATGGATGGCTGTTCATATTGGCTTTCCATTATTGGTTTTAGTGGGGTTGGCTTATTTGTATTCACTTTTTAAAAAGAAATTAAAAGCGAAGAAAGATGAAGGAGAAGAACAGAACAAACCAGAAGATAATTCGGTTGACACTCTTCCAAAATAACTTGGTCTGCTAAACACAAACCAAAATGAATTGAAAAAAGACACTGGCGGAAGTCGGTGTTTTTTTGTTTGTGGTTGGTCGGATTAAATTGGTGCTGGTAGTCTTCTGATTCTCTTTTTTAGATGATTCGATATTTTGGATTTATCGCTAACAAAAAGATAAACTGGATATTCATCATCACCACGAAAATTATAAGCATAGATTTCCCAGTGATTCAACTCAAATAATTTCTTTTCGATATAATCATAAACTTGTGTGCAAGGCTGATTCAAATCCATTAGGGTGATGATGTCGGGATTTAAAACATAGAATAGGGGAGTTTGGGTGCTGAATGGTTCAATTAGTTTGTTGTCGATTATTAGCTCGTTTAAGAATGTCTTTTGTTGTTCGATGGGGAAAGATTCAATTGTTTTAATAAAATCGTTCCATTGGCTTAAAATGCGACTTAGCACCTTAAAGGAGTTAGAGTTTTGTGCTTGTATGATTGCTCTGTGTGGCATGATGTGAAAATACAGAGTCAATTTACTAGATGCAAATATTTGTCTTAAAGAATTGCTTGATATTGGCAGAAATATCTGTCAGAATCTTACGGTAATGATGTCTACTATGAAAAAATGGCAGCTAAATGTCTAAATACATCGTTGATAATCAATTGGCAGGAAGATTGACCAGCGCCCATTTCACAAGACAGTTATAAGAAAGTGTTGCTAATAAGCGACAATCAGTGAAAATAAGGGTTTCAGAAGGTTGATTGAAAATTGAGGTCGGAAGTGCGGAATTGAAAAGAGAAAAATATAAATTTGAAAGAGTAAAAAATAGAGTTCATTGACAAGTTGAAAAAGAGAAGCGGAAAGAAAAATAATTGCAACGAAAAATCAATGGTTTTAGAGTGGAGTATATTTATAGCTATCGCAGAACATTTTGATTTATGTTCATTTGATTCAATTTTGTGAAGAGATTTAAACACAGAGATTGCAGAGGACATTTTGATTGTGTTTAATTCGAAAATCTTTAGCTTCTAAAAGTTGAGTATTGTAAGAAATAGAATCAGGATTAGTACCAGCATAAACTTCATCAGGAGTTAAACCGTTGAGCTGACCATGAGGTCTTACAGAATTAAAATCTTCGATGTAAACAGGGAGCATTTTAATTAAATCATCTTCGAACTTAATTCTGTCGATGTAGATGTATCGATACTTAATTAAAAAGTTGGTGGCCTCTACCATAGAGTTAGAAAAATCAATGTCTTTAAGAGCAATGAGTTTTTTAATATTCTTTGTTGAAAGACAAAATTCATTGATAACATAATTGTTGTTTTCAGGACCGCCGTCAAGAATGAGTTTAATCTTTTGATTTTTATTTTTCACGTTATTGTAAGCTTCTACGATAGTATCTTTTCTTACGAATTTGCAAACAGAATTGTGAATGCGGAAAGAAAGGATTTTACGGGAGAAATTATCAATAACGAAGTAAATATATTTTATTTTTCCGTCAACAGTTTTAAATTGAGTAATGTCGGCATGCCATATTTGATTTGGCTTTTCAGCACGAATACCTTTTTTGTGTTTCTTGTTTTTCTTTTTAGGTAAAGCACGAGCGATACCTAAAAGAATGCGGTATTTATACCAAGTTCCAACACAAGCAGAAAGTAATTTATTTCTGAGAGCAAAGAAGGCAATAGAATTTACAGGCCAGTATTTAAACCTTTCCTCGGTAAGCATTTTCTTAATGATTCCAACTTCGTGTTTGGTGAGTTGATTAGGATTGTATTTGCAGCAAATCTTGAAGAAAGAATCAGAGCACTTAAACTTCACTTCTTGAAACCAATTTTGAAAAGTAGGACGAGAGATATTGAAGACTTTAATAGCATCATCAATATCAATTACATCATTTACTTCTTGAATGACATCAACGACCGCATGTCTGTTTTTATGAAAAATAGATTTAATATCTTTTGCTGAATGAATAATTGAAGCCAAAGAATTGTAAAGTTTAATATAAGCTTGAAGAGCTTTCTCAGCATTTTGATGTTTGTTTAAATCTCTAATAAGTTGAATTTTATCATCAACAAGTTGAGCTAATTCATGACCAATATGTTTATCGGTACTTTCATTTTCATATCGATGTAATTGGCTTCTATGAATGATGTTTTTATATTCATCAGGCAAAGCACCAATACGGGTTAGAATTTTGATGTGCGTAGAAATACTTCTACGATTCTTCTTTTCGATAATAGTTTCCATAAAATGTTTAGTTTGAAAAAAGGAGTGCAAAAGTAGAATGAAAAACTAAAAACACAATGTTGCTTATTAGCGACAAGAATGAATATTAAAATCGTAGTTCTTTAAAATAGTGAAAATGCTCATTATGAAGCGGAGATATTGATGAGTTCAGATTATCAGGCTTATGGTGGTGCTATTGAGGATAGACAGTTCATGAGTGAGACTTACAGATATGGATTTAATGGAAAAGAGAAAGATGATGAAGGAATGGGAGGTGGTGGCTCTACTTATGATTATGGATTTAGGATTTATAATCCGCAGATAGGGAAGTTCTTGAGCGTTGACCCTTGGGAAGAAAACAAAACACCTGAAGCCAGACTCAATTATCAGTATAATTCAAGTCACACAAAATTTAGTCATGGTACCACTGTTTACTTCGATGAATGTTACTTTATTTATAAATCTGCAGGTGACCCGACATCAAAGTTTTATTTCACAGTAAGGTATCATCCAGTTAAAACATCATTGGATAGTATTTATAAGATTGTTGACACATGGTCATCGCTTTACGACTATTCTGCCGTGACTAAGCCTTTAGGTTCCGATACTACCAAATGGTATTACTTTGCAAGTCCACCGAAATAGAGAAGACAATATTTAATACAAGTACACGCCCACTTTAATCGGTGGAGTGTGCTTACATATCTGGCTATTGAGAACAAGAATAACCTTCCGAAGGTGATGTATCAGGCTGGCTATAAGTGCATAGAAAGCGCAGAGGTTTATTTGAATGCCGATACGAATACTCTTTCGGAAAAAGTGCAGAAATTCTTTGCGGTGAAGCTTAATTAATAATAATAGAGAGATTAAAAACAGAACTACTTATTCATCTCAGACGGATGCTGATAAGTGTTAAATACATCGGTGATAATAACGGTTTTACCTTTAACGACATAAATAACTTTGTACATGCCAACAACTAAATATCTTGCGGACAATCCTTTTTCTTTTAGATATGGTTCTTCTTGGAAGGAGCTAGGATTTGTTTTTAATATCTCA
>CAMDPJ010000097.1 GCA_945903925.1 Chryseobacterium gleum | reverse complement strand
GTTTTGTTTTTTGAAAACGCCAAAGCCATGGAGGCTGCCTATGGCTTATCCATTGTAATTACAATGATTATGACCACCATTCTACTGTCTAATTTCTTGGTATTGCGTCGTTACCCCAATTGGTTGATTTACATGATACTCGCTGTTTTCTTAACCATTGAATTCTCATTTTTAGTTGCCAACTTATTGAAGTTTATGCACGGCGGTTATGTTACGCTTATCATGGCAGCGATTTTAAGCAGCATCATGTTTATTTGGATGATATCACGTAAAATTCAAAATCGATATGTAGAGTTCACTAAAATGGATAAATATCTTCCTATTTTAATGCAGCTGAGCAACGACAAAACCATTGAAAAATTCGCTACTCACCTAGTGTATATGACTGGTGCGGCGCAGCCCAACGAGATTGAAGACAAAGTTATTTATTCTATTTTAAAGAAGCACCCAAAACGTGCCGACATCTATTGGTTTGTTCACATAGATTTGGCCGATGAACCTTATTGCCGCGAATTTAAAGTAACGCAAATCATTCCTCACAAAATCATTCGTATCGATTTCCGTTTGGGCTTCCGTGAGATGCCTCGAATCAACACTATGTTCCGCCAAGTAGTTACCATGTTGGCCGAAAACAAAGAGGTGGATTTAACAAGCCGCTACGAATCGTTACACAAAGAAAATATAGCTGGCGACTTCCGTTTTATCGTGATGAAGAAGTTCTTGTCGTATGAAAACGACCTGCCTTTCTTCGAGAAAATTGTGATGGAATCGTACTTTACCATTAAAAAACTAAGCTTAAGCGAAGAGAAAGCTTTTGGTTTAGATACCAGCAATGTATCTATTGAAAAAGTTCCTTTGATTATCAAACAGGTTAAAGATTGTGATTTGAAAAGATTGGATTAATGAAGAATATTCTTCTTATTTCTGATACGCACAGCTATCTCGACCCTCGAATTGAAAAACATATTGATGCTTGCGACGAGGTGTGGCACGCTGGCGATATTGGTGATGTTTCACTTACCGATAAAATCAAAACCAAAAAAAAACTAATTGCTGTTTATGGCAATATAGATGACAATAAAGCACGCGCTGAATTTAAAAAAGATGAAATTTTTTTGTGCGAAAAAGTAAAGGTTTTTATCACGCATATAGGCGGTTATCCGCCCAACTACACTCCTGCTTTGTTTAAAAAATTAAATGAAATAAAACCTCAATTGTTTATTTGCGGCCATTCACATATTTTGAAGGTGATGTACGATAAAAGCATTTCTTGTTTGCACATGAATCCAGGAGCACTAGGAACCCAAGGCTTTCACAAAGTACAAACCGCATTGAAATTTGAAATTGAAGAAGATAAAATTCAAAACCTTCAAATTATTGAATTAACCAAAAGCATCTTATCTTAGTTTCATGAAGATATATGGATTAATAGGCTTTCCTCTCTCGCACTCATTCTCTGCGGGCTATTTCAAAAAGAAATTTGAAAAAGAAAATATTTTAGATACTGAATACAGAAATTTTGAGATTTCTTCCATCGATAAATTGTCTGAAATTATTGCAGCGAATCCTAATTTAGTCGGGCTCAATGTTACCATTCCCTACAAAGAACAAGTGCTTCCTTATTTAGATGAATTAGATGAAGCCGCTAAAGAAATTGGGGCCGTAAACACCATTAAAATTATTAGAACAGGTGATTCATACAAGCTTAAAGGATACAACACCGATATCTACGGATTTAAAGAAACGCTTAAACCTTTATTGAAAAACAATCACCTAAAAGCTTTGATTTTAGGCACTGGCGGCGCAGCAAAAGCGGTAGAATACGTATTAAAAAACATCGGTTTAGATGTAGTTTATATCTCTAGAAATCCAGAGAAACCTAACGAGAAATCTTACGCCGAGCTGAACGAAATCGCCATCAAAAATTTTCCGGTAATTGTAAATTCTAGTCCGATTGGCATGTACCCTAACATCAACGCCTGCCCAGATATACCTTACCAATTCATCGACTCCAACAACTTACTCTACGATTTAATCTATAATCCGACAGAAACTTTATTCCTCAAAAAAGGAAAAGAGAAAGGCGCCTTAATTCAAAACGGATTGCCTATGTTGGAGTTGCAGGCAGAGAAGGCTTATGAAATTTGGACTTCGTAAAAACACGTTTAAATTCGTCCTCTCGATTTCAACTCAACATACTTTTTAATTGCATTCACCGATAAATCATGCGGTTTATTTATCACCAATTGAATACCATATTTTTTTAGCTCTTGAAGAATACGGGGCAGCTAAAAGGAATAGATTGTGCCCTGCACCTAAAGACAAAGTGAAGTTTTTAAACAGCTTTTTAAAAGATTACATTTTACTAATAAGACAACCTTAAATTTCGCCCGAAACACCCAAACCAAACAGCGCAAAATCATATTTCGCAGGGTCGTTTTTATCAAAAGAGCGTAACACTTTCATCAACTCTTCTAAGGCTTGCCAATCGTTATTGCTGCGTTTTAATATGCCTAATTTACGGGCTACGTTGCCAGTGTGCACGTCTAACGGACAATACAAATCTTGCATTTTAATTTTGCGCCAAACACCAAAATCTACCCCTGCGTTGTCTTGCCTAACCATCCATCGCAAATACATATTGAATCGTTTTGCCGAAGAACCGTTCGTAGGATCAGGCAAATGTTTTTCGGTTCTAAGCAAATGATTCGATGCGAAAAACTGCTTTTTAAATTCGGCAATAGATTCCTGCATATTTCCATTGTAGCAGGAAACAAAAAAGTTCTCTAAGCCCTTGTCCTTTTGATAAATCTCTTGCAATCGAGAAATAAAATACATAGCGTCGTCGCCATTAAAAGTGCGATGAACAAACTTTTTAAAGCGTTTGAGTTCTGCTTTATCGTGGTGCACAATAAAATCGTGTGGCGCATTGTCCATCAAGTCCATCAACTTAAAACCATTGTTTACAATAGTTTTTCGTTGTCCCCACGCAAAAACAGAAACCAAAAAAGCAGAAATTTCAATATCTTCTTTTTTACGAAATGAATGTGGAATGGCAATAGGATCTTCGCTGATAAAGGCAGGAGAATTGAATTGTAAAACTTTGGTATCTAAAAGATCTTTGAGTGCTTTTTTATTCATCTTACAAAAATAGCAGAATCTTTAATCTTCCTTTTTATAAAAATAGAATACTTGCACTTCTTCGGCCTTCTGCTTTTCTAGCTCTTGTTTTCGCTTTTCCTCATCCCAATAATATTTACCAAAGCGCATTTCGTTGAATGAATCGTCATCATTACTTATTTTTTTTATTTTTTGTGGACCATCTTTTCTATAGTAAACAGCCAATGCAATACCCGATAAAAAGCCAGCCAAATGCCCTTGCCAAGAAATACCTGGCTTACTTGGAAAAATACCCCACACAATACCTTGATGTAAAAAAATAACCAAAAAAGTAATAGCCAAGAGTTTCATTTCTTTTCTAAGAATTCCGCTTAGTGTAAGAAAACCAAACAAACCATAAATGATAGCACTAGCGCCAATATGGTAGCCGATGCTGGGAATACTCCAAGTCCACAAGCCCGAAATTAAAAATACCAACACAAATATTTTAAGCGCAATCTCTCTGTAAGAGAAAAACAATAAGGTGCCTAGGGTAAGTATTCCAAAAGAGTTGTTAAAAACATGCTCCACATCTCCGTGTAAAAAGGGCATAAACAACACTCCTCGTAAACCTTGTAAACTAAGCGATTTAACTCCGTATTGATAAAAAGAAGAGGAAGATAAAAACTCAGCAAAAAATATAAGCCAACAAAGTATTAAAAACAACAAAGGAATTTTTGAAGCATTTACAATATCATTTCTTAATTCTTTATAAAGATTAGCCATTTAAATATTACTTAACTTTACACCTTCAACATTAAACTTTGAGCAAAGATGATTTGGTTTAAAAAGTACACTATTGATGACCTACAAAAATTTATCCCAAATACTATTTTGGAACATATTGGCATAGAAATCACCGAACTAACCGACAATAGTGTAAGCGGAAAAATGCCAGTCGACCGCAGAACCATGCAACCCGCAGGAATTCTTCATGGTGGCTCATCGGTAGTTTTGGCAGAGTCGCTGGGCAGCATTGCTTCTGTTTTGGTTATCAATCAAGAAAAATACAATGCTGTTGGTTTAGATATTAACGCCAATCATATTCGTCCGGTGAGCAAAGGATGGGTTTACGGTACTGCCGCGCCAATTCATATTGGTGGGAAAACACACATCTGGGAAATTAAAATTGTGAATGAACAAGGGAAATTGGTTTGCATCAGCCGACTAACGATGGCACTTTTGCCTAAATAATTATTTGGCCACTATCACAATGCCACAAGCTTGCATTTTTCCTTTGGTAGTAAATTCTCCTTTCACCGTTTCTTCTTTAAAATCGCGGTAAAGGTTAATGTAGTGCAAGCCAGGCTTTTTAAACATCAATTTTATCTCATACTCCTCCCCTTTTCTCAGCTTGGCTATATCCCAAGGTAAAATTTCGGCAGACACCACATTGGTAAAGTCATCATAAGTTCTTTCTTCTTTGGCATCTTCCACATCAATAGGATAAGGTGCGGGTTCATAATAAGCCATCAATGCCGATATAAATTGTTGCGGCTGCACCTTAACTTTAAAAACAAATTCTTGCTTAACGCTAACAGTGTCGGGCACACTTTCAAAAGTAAAAGCGCGGTCGATGTATTCTTCGTAGTAAAAGAAGTCTTTCGGACTCATATAAAAACCAATTCCAACGTGTGTGTGAAATTTATCTAGGCAATTTTTCTTGTGCGCATCGTTGGGCGCCACTTCTTTCATAAAACCATCGTGCTGCAGCTTCATCCATTTCATAGTGGTAGCACTATCGGTTTTACCTTCACTGCTAGTCCAATAGCCCGATGCATTTTCACTCACATGATCCTTTCCACCAGCAAAAGCATAACGATGGTAAGGCTTTAAACCATCTAAAGACATGTGCCCCACAAAATGATGTGTTGCGGCCTCTCTGGCCATTTTATTGGCCACGCGAGAAGCAAGAATATCAAGATTAAGCATGCCCACCTTATTCTTTTTTCGGCCGGCATTAATCGTATTTAAATGATTCAATTTCAGTTTCAAAGTATAGTCGTTGTCTTTATACTCTATTAGGGCCGAATCGGCATCGTTCAATAATTTATAACGAATGAAGGCAGAATCAACTACCGCAAAAGCATTTCCTGCAAAAAGGAAAAGGAGCGCAACAACAAATAATTTCTTCATGCACTAAAAATATAAAAAAGAGATTATTGATGCATCTATTTTTAAACCTATCTCACGCAATTTTATTAAACGAACCATTGTTAATAGTTTAAATAATTTAGGAGAATCAAGTGGAGATTTATGAATGAATTGCTATTGTACATCACCAGATTGTTTAAACGTGCAATATCTAACAGCGCCTATGCTGTTAAATTATTTTTTCCAAAGAATTCAATGTGCACCTTTTCTTTGGGGAAATTCATGCTGGAGAAAATTTCTTTACATGCTGCATTCATTTCCGAAGGACCACAGATAAAAACTTGGTACTCGCTATCTAATGAATGTGAAGCAAATAATTTTTTAATATTTTCCTCTCCTATTCTGCCTTCCCAAATCGATTCGTCTTTCAATAAATTTAGGGACTTGCTTTGCTGACTCAACACATGTTGCACTCTTAAACGCGCTTTGTTCTTTTGCAGCAATGCGTTTATTTCTTTGCCAAAAATGATGTTGTCATCGTTTCTATTTCCATACAGCAAAACTATATTGCTTTTGGGCTCAGCTGCCAGCACCGACTGCATCATAGAGTGCATTGGCGCAATACCGCTTCCGGCAGCTAGCAGATAATATGTTTTGTTGTTCTCGGCATTTAGCTCAATGCAAAATTTACCGCGTGGCGTGGTAACATCTAAAAAATCATTCACCTTCAATTCGCTATTGGCGTGGTTAGAGGTAATGCCCTCACCAACTCGTTTCACTGTAATTTGCAAGGGAACATCGGCCACCGATGAGGAACTTACCGAATAACTTCTTTTGTGCTCTACCCCATTCAGCACATATTTCACCACTACAAATTGTCCGGGATGAAACTTAAATTGCGCTTTCAATTCATCAGGAACAGCAAAATCAACAACAACATTGTTGGGAACCGACCTGTCGAGTGAAATAATCTTTAAATTGTTGAATGCAGCCATAGAATCAGTTTACTATAGAACAGAAAAAGAGTACAAAATGTTTCAAGTCCAAAAACAATATTTAATTTATTAAAGTTACCTTTACGAACAGTACTATTGAATATAGTAATTTCGAAAACATAATTAATATGTTATAGATGTATTTTAAAAATAAGATTTCAGTGATCATGGCTGTTTATAACACATCGTTTCCGCTGATAAAAAGAGCAATAGATTCGGTATTAAAGCAAGATTTTCAAGATTTTGAATTGATTATCATTGACGACGGAAGTAATAATGATACGCAGCAAGATATTTTAAATTATGCCCTTAAGCATGAAGATAAAATCACCTATTTACGGCATAAAAATCGCAGTCAGTCAGAATCAATCAACCGAGGTATGCACCTTAGTAATAGTGAATATATTACTGTGATTGATGCAGATGACGAGTACAAACCCAATCATTTGAGCACCTGTTTGTCAGAAATAAAATCACTCGATTTAATTGCTTCAACAACCGAAACTATCGTTAATCAGGAATCTGATTATTATGTTCCCGACCGTTTTGACAGCAAACAAGTAATACATGTAGATAATTGTATTTTATTTGCTACTCTATTTGGTAAAAAAGAAGTATTTACAATGCTAAACTTTCAGAATATTTATGGCGCAGATGCCCATTTTTACGAAAGAGCAGCGCAGGAGTTTTCTGTAAAGAAACTAGACTTAAGAACCTATGTTTATTACAGGAATAATTTAGAAAGTTTGACTGCAAAATTTAAAACTAAGATAGCACTTGAAAATTGATTTTGAAATTGACAACAATCTTATTGTTGCTTCGCATATCACAGGTGTTTATGATGTAAATAGAAGTGCCACCCTAGCAAACGACGATTTTTCAATGGTTGCTGCTTGGGCAAGATCTATTGAAGCTTTACGTTTACAAGGTATTATTTTTCACAATAATTTTTCAGACGAAACATGCGTATTGCATCAAAGTGAGTTCATTCATTTTGTGAAAATAGACTATAATTCACTGTACAATCCTAATGTATTTAGATACTTTGTTTATGCAGCATTCTTAAAATCATACGCGCATTTAATTAAAAATATTTTTTTTACAGATATTTCTGATGTGGTTGTAAATAAAAATCCGTTTCATGAGAAAATATATCTCGACAACCCCACAAGTATTTTTTGCGGAGATGAAAAAGAAGTTCTCGCCAATGAATGGATGCAAAACCATTCCAATCACTTGCGAAATAAAATAAAAGATTATGCTTTATATGAAGCTAATTTTAAAAACGAAACCTTACTAAACTGCGGAATAATTGGGGGAAACATTTCTTCTGTGCACCCTTTTATTGAACAATTGAAAACAATTCATGAAGAATACAATTCAGACAATGACACCAAATATACTGGTGACATGGGTGCATTCAACTACTTGGCAAGAACACGTTATCAGTATAAAATGATACATGGCAATCCTGTAAATACTGAATTCAAAAGTTATTCGAACAGTTCCTCCTGTTGGTTCAAACACAAATAAGCACCGCAGAATGCAACTATTAGAAACAGATTGCATAGCCCACAACTTAAGTAACGAAAAATTAAAAAAAATGGATTACCTTGAGGGGATAGGGTACAGAATAGATGCAAAACAAGATTATGAATACGCAACCTCACCTTCAATAATAAAAAAACAGAAAACGAAAACTCTTCAAAATCGTGTTTGTGAATAACTAATTTTTCACCCCGTTTCCAAATTTACTCTCAATCAATGCGTTATAGTTTTCTCCACAAAAATTAGTGAATAAGTATATCCCGCAGCTATTGTAGGATTTAAAATAAAAGCAAACATTTGAAAATACTTCAGCGCAAAATGGACGAACACGAATACAATCAAGAACCCGACGAAATTTTGAACGATATCGAGAGATTCGAAGATATGGTTGCGCGCAATGATTTGTATTATTTCGATCGCGAAAAATTCTCAGGTATTATAGATTACTAC
>CAMDPJ010000096.1 GCA_945903925.1 Chryseobacterium gleum | reverse complement strand
TGGCAAGTGAAGGGGACAGACGTAATTTATTTTTAAATTTATTAAGAAGATGGAGAAACTAAGCGGTAAAAAATTTACATTTAGCAAATATGGAAGACCAAAAAAAGAGAATAAATGAATGGAAAAGTTACGTCTGTCCCCTGTTTTTGTCCCCTGTTTTTCGTCTGTCCCCTGTTTTTTTAGACAATGTTGCGCAGGGCATTGTATTAAAAGGAACAAGCAGGCGTTTGCCACACAATTTATTAGGCAAACAGCAGTTAGATGACATGTATGAAAACTATGCCGTTAGCGGCTCTGTATCGCAGCGCAACAAGGTACTGTTGTCGTTAATGATTTATCAGGGCTTGGGCACTCGAGAAATAAAGAATTTAATGCTTGATCATGTTCATTTAGAACAAGGCACCATAGAGATTAGTGGCTCGAAAAAAAGCAATTACAGAGTGCTTGTTTTAGAAGGCAAACAAATTATGTTGTTGCATCAATACATTAGTCAGCATCGCGCATCAATATTACAATACAACAACAAGCAAAGTGATACATTGATAGTATCGGTAGGCAAAAGCGAACTGTTACAAAACACCATCAATTATTTGATAATGCAGCTCAAGAAAGAATATCCTTTTCTTATCAATATTAACCAAATACGAACCAGCGTAATTAGTGAATGGCTCAAAACGGAAAATCTAAGAAAGGTTCAATATCTATGCGGACACCGTTTTGTGAGCAGTACAGAAAGGTATCAACAAAACAATTTAGATGATTTAAAAAACGAGGTGCAACATTATCACCCGATGAAGTAGAAAGGCAATGCAATTGCCGCAGTAGATAGACACTCGTTTGGAAACGAGCGCCAGAAAACAAAAACCTTTTATATCTTTACGAGGTTCTTTGAAAAACAGCAAGAATTATTACCCCAAAGGACTGACGATGGTTGGTATAGTCAAGCTGTTTTTAGAAAAAATCACCACTCTTGAAACTCGATCAACTCAAAATAAAATTAGAAAACGCTTTGCAAGGCTTGCCGCAAGATCCTGGTATCTATCAGTTTTTTGATGCCAAGGGAACGATCATTTATGTGGGTAAGGCAAAGAACTTGAAGAACAGAGTTCGTTCGTATTTTCAAAATCAGCAAAATCACAATGGCAAAACGCGCGCTTTGGTACGCAGTATTTTCGATTTAAAATACATTATTGTAAAGAGCGAACAAGATGCGCTATTGCTAGAGAATACGCTGATTAAAGAACATTGGCCTAAGTACAATATTTTGCTGAAGGATGATAAAACGTATCCATGGATTTGTGTGAAGAAGGAAAGATTTCCACGTGTTTTTTCTACGCGCCGAGTGGTGCGAGATGGCTCTATGTATTACGGCCCGTATTCCTCCTATCCTATGATGCGAACGTTACTCGATTTAATTGCATCGTTGTATCCTTTGCGCAATTGCAACTTGAATTTATCGGCCGATAATATTGAGAAAAAGAAATTTAAAGTGTGTTTAGAGTATCATGTAAAGAATTGCGACGGACCATGTGTAGCAAAGGAATTGGAGAAAGAATACAATGAGAAAATAGAGAACATTAAAAATATTCTAAAAGGAAATATCGCTGGAGTTATTGCACATTTAAAAGTGATGATGCAGCAACATGTAGAGAAATTAGAATTTGAAAAAGCACAAATTGTAAAAGAGAAATTAGAGATTTTAGCGAAGTATCAGGGCAGGTCAACAGTGGTGAGTCCCACGGTGAAAAACGCCGATGTTTTCTCCATCATCAGCAACGAAGAAGAAGCCTATGTAAATTATTTGAAAGTGGTAGATGGTGCGATAAATCAAGGTCATACGGTAGAGCTTAAAAAGAAATTAGAAGAAACAGATGAAGAATTGTTGATGTTGGCTATTGTAGAATTACGTGCGCGATTTTTTAGTGATGCGAAAGAAGTGATTGTTCCTTTTATGCCCGAAACTTTATTGTCGGGATTGGAATTTACGGTGCCGCAACGCGGAGATAAAAAGAACCTGTTGGAGATGTCGGAAAGGAATGCAAAATTCTTCGCTCTCGACAAGAAAAAGCAGGAAATGAATAAAACGCCTGTCATTAAAAACGAAAGAATTTTAGAGCAGCTTAAAAAGGATTTACGCATGAGCGAATTGCCTATGTATATCGAGTGTTTCGACAATTCGAATATTCAAGGCGCATTTCCAGTATCGGCCTGCGTGGTGTTTAAAAATGCAGTTCCCAGCAAAAAAGATTACCGCATTTTCAATGTAAAAACAGTAGAAGGACCAGATGATTTTGCTTCTATGGAGGAAGTGATTTATCGCCGATACAAGCGCTTATTGGAAGAAAAACAACCTTTGCCTCAGCTCATTATTATTGATGGCGGTAAAGGTCAATTGGGTGCGGCATTAACCAGTTTAGAGAAAGTGGGTTTGCGAGGTAAAATCGCTATCGTGGGAATTGCCAAAAGGTTGGAAGAAATTTATTTCCCGGGCGATCCTTTGCCTTTATATATTGACAAGCGTTCTGAGAGTTTGAAAGTGATTCAGCAATTGCGCAACGAAGCGCATCGATTTGGTATTACTCAGCATAGAAACCGACGATCGAAAGCACAAAATAAAACTTCGTTAAGTGAGATAGAAGGCATTGGAGAGTTAACCGCTACAGCATTATTGCGCGAGTTTAAATCGGTGAATAAAATTGGTGAAGCTAGTTTAGATGCATTGGAAAAAGTAGTAGGTAGAAGTAAAGCCGAGTTGGTTTATAATGCTTTGAGGGTTGATTAAATTTTAATGTGTAGACACAAGATTTTCCATGTATACAAGATAATAAATAGCGGTTAAATTCCCTTCGGAATCGATTCAATTAAAGTTTTGGTGTATTCGGTTTGCGGATTTTCATACACTGTGTCGGCGTCGTCCATTTGTTCAATTTTCCCCGATTTATTCATCACTATCATTCTATCGCACATGAATTTTACCACAGATAAATCGTGTGAAATAAAGATGTAGGTTAAGCCAAATTCTCTCTTTAAATCATTCAATAAATTGAGCACTTGTGCCTGAACAGAAACATCTAAAGACGATACAGATTCATCACAAATCACAAATTCTGGTTGCACTGCTAACGCCCGTGCAATGCAAATTCTCTGACGCTGTCCGCCCGAAAATTCGTGTGGGTATCTGTAAAAATGCTCGGCTTTTAAACTCACTTTTTCCAAGAGATTAATCACATATTCTTCACGCTGCTTATCGTTATCAAGAATCTTGTGAACTTGCATAGGTTCCATAATGGCTTTGCCAATAGGAATTCTAGGATTAAGCGATGAATAGGGATCTTGAAAAATGATTTGTATTTTTTTTCTTAGCGGACGCAATTCAGCGCTATTTAAAGAAAGCAAGTCGGTGCCTTGATATTTAATTTTACCATCGGTGGCGTTTACCAATTGAACGATGCTTCGTCCGATAGTTGTTTTACCACAGCCCGATTCGCCTACTAACCCTAATGTTTCACCTTTGTAAACATTAAATGAAACATCGTCTACCGCCTTCACATAATCGGTGGTTTTACCCAACCAATTTTTTTTCAGCGGAAACCAAGTTTTTAAATTTTCTACCTCAAGAATGGGAGACGATGCATATAGTTTTTCGTGATTTTTTTTACGTTCTTCTTTGGTGATTTCTACCGCTTGAAAAGGATGTTCAATATTTAAAAAATCGGCAACGGTAGGCAGGTGAACGAAACGTTTGTTTAATGGCGGACGGCAAGCCAACAATCCTTTGGTGTAAGGATGTGTAGCGTTTTTAAACAATGCTTTTACATCGCCTTCTTCCACAATTTTTCCGCTTTGCATTACAATGGCTCTATCGGCAATTTCTGCTACAACACCCAAATCGTGTGTGATGAAAATAATGCCCATTTGTCGTTTTTGCTGAATCTCTTTCAGCAACAACAAAATGGTTTTTTGTACGGTAACATCTAAAGCGGTGGTTGGTTCATCGGCAATTAAAACCGATGGCTCGCACGACAACGCCATGGCTATCATCACACGCTGTTTTTGTCCGCCTGATAGTTGATGTGGATACGATTCAAATATACTTTCTGGTCGAGGTAATTTCACCTCATTAAACAACTCAATGGCTTTTGCTTTCGCTTCTTTTTTACTGCATTTTTGGTGTAATAAAATAGCTTCTACAATTTGATTTCCGCAAGTAAAAACGGGGTTTAGCGAAGTCATAGGTTCTTGAAAAATCATGGCAATATCTTTACCACGATAAGAACGCATTTCGTCTTCTTTAAGCGAGAGTAAATTCACTTCTTTTTCTCTGCCATAATAAATGATTTCACCGCCTGTGATTTTTCCTGGAGGAGAAGGAATCAATTGCATGATAGAAAGAGAGGTTACCGATTTGCCTGAGCCCGATTCACCTACAACACTTACTGTTTCTCCTTTGTGTAAAGAAAAACTGATATTATTTACAGCAATAAATTCTTCTTTGCCCGAAGAAAATTTCACTTCTAAATTTTTAATATCTAAGAGCAGCGATTTCATTTCGAACGAAGATAATGAACTTGAAACTAATTTTATATTTTAGTCCCATCAATTCAAATAAACCATGGGATTAAAAGCCGCTTTAAGCAAACCTTTTGCAAGATATATTTCGAAAAAAGTGTACAAGGAAGCTGCGCTTGCGGTGGAGTTACAAGAGGCAACAATGAGAATGTTGTTAGATAAAGCAAAGAATACTGCCTTTGGTAAAGACCACAATTTTGCGTCCATCACGAACTACGAAGATTTTAAAAAAGCTGTTCCTGTTAAAGATTACGAGGGAATTAAACATTACATAGAACGCATTAAACACGACGAAGAAAATGTGTTGTGGCCTGGTTTGCCCATGTATTTCAGCAAAACATCGGGTACTACTTCGGGCGTTAAATATATTCCTATTTCAAAAGAGTCAATGCCGCATCATATCACTGCAGCTCGAAATGCAATATTGTTGTACATAGCTGAAACTGGGAAAGCAGAGTTTGTGGATGGAAAAATGATTTTCTTGCAGGGGAGTCCCGAATTGGATAATACCTACAAAACACCCACCGGAAGATTATCGGGAATCACAGCGCACCACATTCCAAGGTATTTGCAAAAAAACAGAAAGCCATCTTACGAGACCAATTGCATTGGCGATTGGGAAACAAAATTGGATGCCATTATTGAAGAAACAGTAAACGAAGACATGCGTGTAATCTCTGGAATTCCGCCATGGGTGCAAATGTATTTCGAAAGAATTCAGGCGAAAACGGGCAAGCAAATTAAAGATGTTTTTCCTAATTTTTCATTGTTCGTTCAAGGTGGAGTGAATTACCGTCCGTACCAACCTATCATGGAAAAAATCATTGGTAAGTCAATTCCTACCGTTGAGGTTTATCCAGCATCAGAAGGATTTATTGCCTATCAAGATTCACAAAAACACGACGGATTATTGTTGAATACCAATGCCGGAATTTTCTTCGAATTTATTCCTGCCGATGAATTTTTTAATGACAATCCTTCACGAATTTCGTTGAAAGATGTGAAGTTGGGCGTGAACTATGCCATCATCATGAATACCAACGCTGGCTTGTTTGGTTACAACATTGGCGATACTGTAAAATTCGTTTCATTGAAGCCATATCGTATTGCGGTTTCTGGTAGAATTAAACATTTCATTTCTGCTTTTGGTGAGCACGTTATTGGCGAAGAAGTGGATAGAGCGATGATTGCAGCGTGTGAGAAATTCGGAGTGGAAGTAACTGAGTTTACTGTGGCTCCGCAAGTAGCGCCAACAGATGGTTTGCCATATCACGAATGGTTTGTGGAGTTCAACAAAAGACCAAGTGATTTAGCTGCATTCGTTAAATTTCTTGACGAAGAAATGGTGCGCCAAAATGTGTACTACAAAGATTTGATTACAGGAAGCATATTGCGCAATTTGGCGCTGACTGAATTGCCCAAAGATGGCTTTATCAATTATATGAAGAGCGAAGGTAAGCTAGGCGGACAAAATAAAGTACCTCGCTTAGGGAACGATAGAAAGATTGCAGATGCCTTGACGGCGATGATCAAGTAATTTTATTTCTCTATCGACTCAAAATTCGCTTCATCACTGTTTCCATATTCATCAACTACTATAATTAGGCTTTAAAACGGCAGGCAGAACAAAGGCAGATAATTAAGCTATCATAGAGAGGACATTCGAGAATTGGCCTTAAAGCTTGGAGCAGGGGCGAAAGCATTTCGCCTCCAAAAATGCCCACTTCTTCAATAGGCCACTTGCTTTTCATTTTGAATCAGAAATCTTATCTTCGAAACAACGCCTAATGTGATACAAAATTCATACAAACACCTGCTGTTCCTTAATATAATTCTTTATTCTTAGCTTGCATTTTCCTTTGGCTACTAGGCCAGTTTTTCCTGAAGTCTTGGGCTCATTCAAGCGTTTTTGCTCAAAAGAAGTTTCATTATCCGTAGATTTATCCAGTTAAATCTACGCTTAAATTTTTCTTTTTTGGTTTTCAATTGTACCTTAATAAAAAGCAGTATATTTACAAGAAAATATGCTAAACACTTTAAAATCAGTAAATATCAACTTGTTTTCTCCAATGAAAAAAAGCCAAGCGGATAATTGCGTAGTATACGCAATGCGTAAGTCCAGATGTTATGCCCAATTTTAGAACGACACAATGACAAGACGAAATAGCTTTTATATAATGACTTTTATCTCGACAATTTTGACGAGTTGTATGGGTTTTGACACCAACACAAGCGACAACATTATTGGAAATTATTATGTTATAGCAATAGACGACTCGGAAGAATCTTTAAATTACAATACCAACAAAGGTGGCGGTGGTTTTTCGACAGTTCTTGTTGACGGTTCTGTTTATGAAGTGCTTTGGAACGACAATTTTATTTTAACAAAACAACATCCTGAAGACAGCGTTGCAGAACTTGCATACAATCACATTCGTTATAAATTATGGCGTGACACCGTTAAGACAATGAATTTAACTGACAATAGTAAACTTTACCTTGACACTTTACTTAACAAAACAATTGACAGTAATGCAAAAGCTAATTTTCAAAAACGACTTGTAAAAGGCGACTTGACTTTTATAAAAAACACAAAGCAATCAGACATAACATTCTATTACCTCGTTGACATTAAAAATAATCCAGAAGAACCCATCGTATTTTTTAATAAAGACAGCTTAAACTTGTGGCTGGACAAATTACAAGTTGGTAAGCTGACAAATAAAAGAACATATTAGAATGGAAAGAAAAACTGGGCATAACAGCACATTTGCAATAGGCGGGGTTTCGTGCTCCTTAGACAGTTTTGTGGTAGCCGAAAGTTTTGTGCTCCGCATCAACATTTGTGCTGAAAAGCCCGCCCATCGCAAATCTGCAAAACGTTAGCGGCAAGTTTTGACAACACACCAACCAATAGATAAACAGACAATGAAACGACAATTAACAATATTGATTTTTGCCCTTTCAGCATGGGTAACTGCAAGTGGACAGACTTGGGTAATTGACAGCATTTATCATCAAACTCAGTATAGATATTACGGAGCATACTTGCCAGCTGCATATAACGGAGCAACACCTTGGCCTGTTGTTATAACACTCCACGGAGGCGGGGGAAATGCATTAGGAACTGTTGGCTTTACACAAATGAACAATGTAGCTGACACCGCAAATTTCATTGTAGTTTATCCTCAAGGGACACAAGTTGGAACTAATTGTTGCAGTTGGGCAGCAGGTGTTGGTTCTCCATCAGACACCTCGGGCATTGACGACATTCTGTTTTTCAACAAACTCCTCGACACTTTGACATCGCAATTCAATGTTGATACGAACAGAATTTATTCAACCGGACTTTCACAGGGTGGCTTTATGAGCCAACGACTAGCCTGTCAGCTAAGTAACCGTATTGCAGCAGTAGCACCGCTTTGTTCTAACCTTGACTCTCTGCAAATGATTTCCTGCAATCCGACAAGACCAATCTCGATGTTCGTAATTAATGGAACAGCAGACCTATTGGTTCCTTTTAACGGTGCGACATTTACTAACAATGGTTGGCCACTTACATATTTCCCAACAGACACGCTGATGAATTTCTGGGCATTGAAAAATGGTTGCAGCATAATTCCGATTAGCCAAAACCTTACAGACACAAACCTCACGGACAACTCTACAATTACAAAATTTGAATACAGCAATTGTAACTGCGGTGTGCAGACTATTCTTTACCGTGTTA
>CAMDPJ010000095.1 GCA_945903925.1 Chryseobacterium gleum | reverse complement strand
TTGAACGCTTCTGGTTCAAAGGGATTAAAGTTTACTCCTTCCATGATGTGTTATTTAAAATTGTAAATTATGATTGTTCTGTTTGTAATATTGTATTGATATCCGTAGGTTCCTATTATCAATAAGTCTCCTACCTGTTTGGTTTTTTTAATTGAGTTGAATATCTCGCCATCAAATCCCTGTAAAGTTAGAGGTCTTAATGAAATCCATTCTCGTCCTACAGATAATGGGTAGAACTGCTCAAGAATTAAAAAATTATTTTTTAGGGGATCGCTAAATCCTTTTGTTTTCATTCGTATATCGCTTGCCTTATCTATAGCAACTCTGCTTTTGCATCCTTGTCCGCAATACTTCGCATCTTTTTTTGCGAAGAATTCTTTGCCACAAATAGGGCATTGGTGTTTGAATTTTCTTAGGTCAGGAATCCAATCTCCTACCACATAATCTGATAGTTGTTTATTCATGTTGATAAAATATATTTTGTAAATATAGTATAATTTGAACGTATTATGTATATTTGTTAAAAAATAAACTAAATGAGTGATTATTCGAAATTGAATTTTGAAATGTTAACCGAAGCAGAATTTCAGATGTTTGAGGGTTTGGCGATAGATGTTTTGGAGTCAAGGTATACAGCTAAGGATTTTAATGATAGCGTAACACATCGTAAGATAAACGGCTGGTTTAATGAAGATTTGTTAATGGTTCAGCGAGAGAAGGGGAAGTGGCGTAAGTTTAATTTTATTGAATACTGTTGGGTTCAAATTATTGATGATTTGAGGCGTTTCGAAATTGGCTTTAATGAAATTCGAAAAATCAAAGAAAAATTGCTTTGTCAGATGGATTGGAGTTCTTTACTCGATATTCCAGAATACGTAGAAGAGGTATTGAAATTAATTCCAGTTGAGGAGAGAGAAGAGGCTAGAAAAATGATGTTGGAAAAGAAATTTCTGGATGAAGGTGGTGGATTAGAGTCGAGTTTGTTGTATGTTTTTGTTTTAGATTGTTTGATAAAGAAAGAACAGTTGTCGTTATTTATTAATGATCAGGGTGATGTTTTGCCTATTAAGCTTAATAAACTTTCTGATTTGTGGGAATTTGAAGAAGTTAGAGAATTTATGCAGGGCCATTATATAAGTATTTCATTAACATCAGTAATTAGTTCCTTTATTAAAGACTACGTCGTAAAAAAAGAGAATTTTCAGTTGCAAATACTAACGGATGAAGAAAATGAGTTGTTGAAATTGATTCGTTCTAAAAATATAAAAAGCTTGAACGTTAAGTTTGATGCTAAAAACAATATTGAATTAATAGAATCAACAAAAGTTCAAAAGGTTGATACGGCAGCTAGATTGGTGGATATGATTATGTCTAATGGGTATCAAACGATAACATTAAAAACAGACAAAGGAAAAGTTGTGTATTGCGAAAATACAAGAAAGCAGAAATTGAAAGACCTTAAATAAGGCTTTAGTGTGAAGGGGTGAATCTATCTCATGATGAGAAGAGGAGCATGTGAGTTGTTACTTTGATAAATTTAAGTGAGTGCAGAAAAATTTTAAGAGAAGATGGTGAAAAATTAACTGATGAGGAAATCGTTCAGCTGAGAGATTATTTGAATCTGTTGGCAGAAATAGCAATTGAATCTTATGACAATAAAAAGCAAAATGAAGCGAGCGGTTTTGATGAGCAGAGTGAGCTCTGATGAACAAGCGTTGGGTTATTCTTTGGGAGTGCAGAAAGACGCACTTCAGAAATATTGTGAGCGACATAATATTGAAGTGGCCTATCATTTCTCAGAAGATCACAGTGCTAAAAACTTTGAGCGACCTGCTTATAATGAGTTTCTAAAATACATTAAGTCTCATAAAAATGAGATTGATTTATTGCTGTTTACCAGTTGGGATAGATTTTCAAGAAATATTACCGATGCTTTGGTGATGATTCGCAATTTGTCTTCATTAGGGATTACAGCCCAGGCGATTGAGCAGCCTATCGATTTGACTGTTCCTGAGAATAAAGCAATGATGGCCTTATATCTAGTGATGCCTGAAGTAGATAACGATAGAAGGAGTATAAAAATTAGAGGTGGAATGCGTGCCGGACTCAAAGCTGGCAGATGGCTGAGAATGGCGCCGAAGGGCTACAGTAATAAAAGAGATGATAACAATAAGCCAATCATAGTTACTTCTTCTGATGCAGTTTTTATTAAGTATATTTTTGATGAAGTACTTAAAGGTAAGAATCAAGCAGAAATTCGATCAGAGCTGCAAATAAAAGGTTTTAGTATTAGTAAGACTCAGATCTCTGATGTGCTAAGAAATCCGGTTTACATCGGTAAAATCGTGGTTCCTAAAGAGGGAGATGAAGAGTATCAACTTGTTGAAGGTATTCATGAGGCGATAGTAAGCGAAGATGTTTTTTATAAAGTTCAAAACATTCTTGAGGGTAAGAAAAGGGTTCAGGGAGGATATTTTGCTAAAGAGGAATTGCCCTTGAGGGGTAGTTTGTTTTGCTCTAAATGTGGCGGACACGTTACAGGAAGTGCTTCAAGAAGTAAAACAGGTAAGCGTCATTTTTATTACCATTGTAATCACTGCTTTAATGAAAGATTTCCAGCAGAAAAAGTTAATGAATCTTTTTCTGAGTTGCTATCGACAATTAAGTTCAAGGATAATGTGGAAAAGCTTTATGAAGCTATTTTGAAAGATAAACTTCAGGAAAAGAAAAATCAAAAGCAGCAAGAGCCATTAAAAATTGAGTTGAAGATTGGTGAAGTAAAGCAACGCTTATTAAACCTGCAGGATATGCTTGCCGATAAATCAATTACTCCTGCCGACTATCAATCGATCAAAAATAGATACGTTTCGGAAATTGAGAAAATGCAGCAATCAATACAAGAAGAATCATCGGATAATAAAGAATTGAAGGCAAAAATAATTACTTGCTTGAATTTGCTGCAAAAGTTAGATAATCTCTATGAGAACGCTGATTTGAAAGCCAAGAAAGCAATAGTGAGTTCGACTTTCCCTGAAAAACTATTTTTCGACGGAAAAAATTGTCGAACTCCGCGCATAAACGAAGTGTTGCTTCGCGCACTCAATGCTGATAAGGGTTTTATAAAAACAAAAAGCGGACTAACACCTAAAAATTTAGTGTTGTCCGCTTTGGTGGAGCCGGAGGGAGTCGAACCCTCGTCCAAAAAAGGAAACTGAAAGCTTTCTACATGTGTATTTTGTAATTGATTGTAGGAAATAAACCGGATACAAACACCCTATTTATAACTTAGTTTCTTTATTTCATATTCGCACCGAAACCTTGTGAATACTAACCCAAACTCGTATGTGCCTCAAAAGAAAAAAGTATTAGGTGCACTTTTTTCAGAGACATCTTGTTTCGATTCCTAGAACCGAAATTAAGTTATTCTATCTGAGATAGATTAAGCAGCAAGAGCGTAGTTATTTTCGCCAATTAAAATTTTGAAATCCTTGATTTAAGAGAGGGGTCTCAACTCTCTACATGCTTACCAACCTTTTGCACTTCCTGTCAAAACCGGTCGGCCCCAAAGAACTTCGTTAAAGGTACATCAATTTGAGGCGCACTCAAAATTTAGCCGACTTAATTTATTTCTCATTTTTTTTCGAAATAAAGTTGCTTTTATCATTTTTAAATGATTAAATTGCTGTCGTATAATTGACATTAAATTTATCAAAAAAACAAGAAGTGCTCGTTAATACTCATTCATATCATTCTTTGCGTTACGGCATTTTGTCGCCCGAAGAGCTCGTTTCTGCCGCTAAAAGAAATGGTATAGATTGTTTGGCGCTTACCGATATCAATTGCATGACGGGTGTTTACGACTTTGTAAAGGCTGCCCGAAAAGAAAACATAAAGGCTATTGCCGGCATAGAATTTAGAAATAACGACGATTTTCTTTTTGTTGGCTTGGCAAAAAATTTAATTGGCTTTCGCGAACTCAATGCGTTTTTGTCTTTCTCGCGAATACATAAAACGCCTATTCCTCAAAGGGCTCCCGATTTCAATTATGTATATGTTATTTATTCCTTAAATCGTTTTCCGGCCAAATTAAAAGACAATGAATTCATAGGAATTAAGATTGATGAAGTAAATAAATTGCACGCTAAAAAATATCAGCATTTGCTTTCCAAATGTGTAATGCTTCATCCGGTTACCATTGCCAAACGTTTTGATTATGGATTGCACTTGGCTTTGCGCGCTATGGATTTGAATATCATTATAGATAGGTTGCAAACGCATCAGCATGGCAAACTTACCGATCATATGCCCAGTATCGATTTACTTTTAAAGAAGTACGAACACTTTCCCATCATTGCTGAAAACACTTTGCGACTCTTAGATTCTTGCTCGTTCAACCACGATTTTAAAAGCAACAAAAACAAAAAACATTATACCGATAGTCGCTACAACGATAAAGAGAAGCTTACTCAGTTGGCGATGGAAGGCATGTTGCGTCGCTACGGAAAAGGAAATGAAGAGGCAGAAAGACGAGTTAAAAAAGAATTGGACATCATTGATAATTTAGGTTTCTCTAGCTACTTTTTAATTACCTGGGATATTGTTCAATACAGCTTAAGCAAAGGTTTTTATCATGTAGGTAGAGGCTCGGGCGCCAATAGCGTGGTGGCGTATTGTGTGGGTATTACCGATGTGGATCCAATACAACTCGACTTGTATTTCGAGCGCTTTTTAAATCCGCATAGATTGAGTCCGCCCGACTTCGATATCGACTGGTCGCACAAAACACGCGATACTATTTTAGATTATATCTTTCAACGCTTTGGCGCCAACCACACTTGCTTTGTGGGCACCATTGGCACCTTTAAACGCAGGTCGCCCATTCGCGAATTGGGTAAAGTTTTTGGTTTGCCCAAAGAAGAAATTGATGTGCTTACACGCACCTCTAAAGATTCGCATTTTAAAAACGATTTGGTCAATATCATTCATCAATACAGCGAGGCCTTAGAGGGTAAACCCAATTTGCGCAGCATGCATTCGTGCGGTATTTTAATTAGCGAAGAACCTATTTTTCAATACACCGCCGTGGAGCTTCCGCCCAAAGGATACCAAACCGCGCAAATAGATATGTATATATGTGAAGATGCTGGCTTGGAGAAATTAGATATTTTATCGCAACGCGGATTGAGTAGTATCGACAGCACTTTAAAGCTCATCGAAAAAAACAAAAACGAAAAAGTAAATATTCATCAGGTAGAAAAATTTAAACAAGATGTTGAGGTAAACCACAAATTGGCTACAGGTAAAACCATTGGCTGTTTTTATATTGAGAGTCCGGCCATGCGCGGTTTACTACGCCGACTCAAATGCGACAATTATTTAACCTTGGTGGCAGCCTCATCGGTGATAAGGCCAGGTGTGGCGAAATCGGGAATGATGCGCGAATACATCATGCGCCACAACAACCTCACCGATGTAAAATATCTTCATCCTTTGTTCGAAAAATATTTAGGCGAGACTTACGGCATTATGGTGTACCAAGAAGACGTGATAAAAATTGCGCATTATTTTGCCGGATTAGATTTAGGCGATGCCGATATTTTGCGCAGAGCCATGAGTGGCAAAACACGCTCGAGTGCCGAGTTTGAAAAAGTAAAAGAACACTACTTTGAAAATTGCAAAAAGCTAGGCTATGGCGATGAGTTGGCGGGCGAGGTGTACCGACAAATTGAAAGCTTTGCGGGTTACTCTTTTTGTAAGGCGCACTCGGCCTCGTATTCGGTAGAGAGCTACCAAAGTTTGTATTTAAAAACCTATTATCCTTTAGAATTTATTGTAGGGGTGATTAACAATTTTGGCGGATTTTACCGCACCGAAGTTTATGTGCACGAAGCCAAAATGAGTGGCGCTAAAGTGCAGTTGCCTTGCGTAAATAAAAGCGAAAATTACACTACTATTTATGGCGACGAAATTTATTTGGGCTTTGTGCATATTGAGCGTTTAGAAGAATATTACAAAGAGTTAATTGTTAGCGAAAGAGAGTTGCACGGACCCTATCAATCCTTAGAAGCATTCATTCACAGAACGGGCATTGCCTACGAACAACTAAAGCAATTAATTTATGTGGGCGCTTTTCGTTTCACCCAAAAAACAAAGGCCGAATTAATTGTTGAATCGAAAATAATATTGGGCGGCGCAGCGCCTAAAAGGAGTCCGGTTTTATTTTACACACCTTCTAAAGAATACAAGCTTCCCTTGCTGCAACGCTCGACTTTAGAAGATGCCTACGATGAAATTGATGTGTTGGGATTCCCGGTTTCCTTAAGCACTTTTGATTTGTTGGAAGGCGCCGTGCAAGATACTGTTGGTGTAAGCGAACTCGAAAAATTACACGGTAAATATGTGGTGATGGTGGGCATGCTCATCTCTATAAAAGATGTGCCCACGGCACGCGGCCACATGAACTTTGGCACTTGGGTAGATGCCAAGGGAGCGTATTTCGACAGTACACATTTTCCCGATGTGCTCACTCAATTTCCGTTTAGTGGTGCGGGCTGTTATTTGCTGTACGGCAAGGTGGTGGTTGATTTTCATTTTCCATCGGTAGAGATAACGCAAATGCGAAAATTACCAATGAAGGTCGACCCTCGTTATGCCGAACTGTCGCACAAATCAACGCTGCATAAAGCGCACGAACTATCGGGTTCTAAAAGCACGCGTGCTCCTTACCCCAATAAGCAACAGGTGAATGAATTGTATGGAAGAGCATCGTAATGGAAAGAACAATAGTACATACCGATTTAGACACTTTTTTTGTCTCCTGCGAGCGACTTCGCGATTCTCGTTTGGAGAATATTCCATTGATTATTGGCGGACAATCAGATAGAGGGGTAGTGGCGTCGTGCTCTTATGAAGCGCGCTACTATGGCGTTCGTTCTGCCATGCCCATGCGCATGGCGCTGCGTTTGTGTCCGCAAGCAAAAGTCATTCGTGGCGACATGGAATTGTATTCTCAAAAGTCGAATGAAGTAACACAAATCATTTCCGAAAATGCACCCGTAATGGAGAAGGCGAGCATTGATGAATTTTATTTGGATGTTAGCGGACTAGATAAATATTTTGGTTGTTACAAATGGACCAACGAGCTCATCGACAAAATAATGAGAGAGACTGGTTTGCCCATCAGCTTTGGCATGTCGAACAACAAAACAGTTTCTAAAATTGCCACCAGCGAAGGCAAACCAAAGGGTAGGTTAGAGGTGCAACCATCGTTGATGCAAGGATTTTTAAATCCCTTGAGCATCAAAAAAATACCTATGATAGGCGACGAAACCTATCGCGAATTATCGCGCATTGGCATTCGTGTTATTCAGCATTTGGCCGAAACACCGCAAGAATTTTTGTATCAAATGTTTGGCGAAAATGGCAACACCATTTGGAAAAAAGCAAACGGTATCGACAACAGTTTGGTGCTTCCCTACAACGAAAGAAAATCAATTTCTACCGAAAGAACTTTCGAAAAAGACACCACCGCCATTCAGCAGTTGAAAGCCTTACTTATTAAAATGGTGGAAGAGTTGGCGTTTGAATTACGGCAGTCGGGACAGCTAACATCTACCATCGCTGTTAAAATTCGCTACTCTAATTTCGACACCGAAAGCAAGCAAAAAAAAATAGCCTACACCGCCAACGACAACACCATTATAGAAACCGTATTGAGTTTGTTCGATGTGTTGTATCAACGAAGAATGACATTGCGTTTAGTTGGCATTCGCTTCAGCGGCTTGATTTACGGACAGCCACAAATCGATTTATTTGAAGACACCGAAGAGCAAATTAAACTCTTGCAAGCGATAGATAAAATGAAAAAAAGATTTGGCGCGCATGTTATCACAAGGGCTATAACGGGTAATGCGTATAACGGAAAGTGAGTTCTTCTTCTCCTTTTACGCACCGCCACCACTAACCAATCCCTCTTAGCGAAGAGGGCGTGCGTAAATGCCTGTGTAGTGGGAGGGAGATGGGTTTTTTTAACCACAGGGCACAGAGATTTTTCACAGAGTTCACAAAGTTTTTTAAACTAAACCACAGTAATTTTTGCACACAGTGTCCGATTTATAAGGGGCTAGAACACAAAGGCTAATAGTGTCAAAATGTTTGCTATTAAAATTGGTATGTTCATAATTGTTTTATTAAAAAATTTGTTTAGTTAGTTTGTTGATTAACCAAAGAAGAATAGCGTTTAAGAGTGTCAATATTGTAAAAAACTTTTCAAAATATGTTTCGGCAAAAACATTACCAATAGTGTTCAGAACAAAAATTGTAAAGAAAACCCACAAAA
>CAMDPJ010000094.1 GCA_945903925.1 Chryseobacterium gleum | reverse complement strand
ATAGCTGTCGCGTTGTGCTTTGTCGCCTGCGCCATTTAATATCACGGAAATGTTCTTCATTTTATTTTTTTCTTTCAAGTGATTGATGTTTTGCAAGAATATTTTTTTAGAAACATTGGCCCTTAAAATATAGATTGGGAAATCGGCTTTCGTGATGATAGGTAAGGCATCAGTTACAATACCAATTGGTGGGTTATCAATCACTATAAAGTCATATTTGCCTTTAAGGTAGTTGATTACATCGGTCATTTTCGCACTAATAACCAACTCCGATGGGTTGGGAGGAATTGGTCCGGCAGTGATAAAGTGTAAATTTTCTAAAGTACTTTTTTGAATAGCATCATCAATTTTAACCTTATCAATTAATATAGTACTCATCCCCACTGTGTTTTGTGCATTAAATCCAATGTGTGTTTTTGGTTTTCGCATGTCTAAGTCGAGAATAATTACTTTTTTACCCGAAAAGGCAAGGATTCCGCCCAAGTTAATGGCCACAAAGGTTTTACCCTCACCACTAATGGTGGAAGTTACCGCTATTACTTTAGACGTTTCATTTTGAACCAAAAATTGTAAGTTAGATCGAACAGACCTAAATGCTTCTGTCATTAACGATTTAGGATTTTTATCCACCAGTAGCTGAGAAACAGGAATGCTCTCTTTATATTCAGGTATCATTCCAAGTATTGCAATGTCATTGGTGTATTTAACTATGTCGGAAATAGTTGAAATGGTATTGTGCAGTAAGTATCTGGTTACAATAATAGCCAAGCTAATGAGCAAACCAATAATTATAAAGGTTAGATAGATTGATCTTGTTCTTGGCTCAATAGGGATAAGATTGGGATAAGCATTTTCTAAAATGTCTGTGTTAGATACGAATCCAGCCTTCACCATTTCATACTCCGATTTTTTTTGTAAAAGTTTGGAATAGTAGTCCTGACTAATTTCATACATTCTTTGTGTTTGGATCACTTCAGCGCTGTTCATTGGTTTCTTTTTCTCTGCGGTCGCATTAACTATAACGGTCGATTTTTTTTGTGCCACCAATGATTTGTATTCGTCTTCTAATTTTTCAATGGCAATATCAATGTTGCTGTATATTTCTTTTTTCTGCAATTCAATTTGATAATCTAATTCTTTAATTGGTCCGCTATTCTCTTTGAATTGATATTGTAATTCTAGTCGTTTAGAAAGATTCAATTGTAGTTGTTGAATGCTTTGAATTAAAGGCGCTGTGTATGGCGATGAAAGCATTGGTGCGTAAATCTGATTTCTTTTCTCTTGAACAATTTTTCGTCTGTAATCCTTTAAAGCTTCTGCTTCAAACCTTAATAGCTGAATTTGTTCATTTAATTTCTCTTCTTTAGAATCTTGTATGTTTTGATACATGAAGGGATTGGCAACTGCGGGTTTATCGTCGTCATTAAATCCGTATTGTTCTAAAATACGAGAGTATTCATTGATTTTATCGTTGATAAGTGAAAGTTGATTATTGGTAAACGCAATCATCTGATTCGCACTTTCTCCTTTTTTCTCTACATTGTATTTTAAGAATTCTTTAGCAACGCCGTTTGCTAAGTCGGCGCATTTCACTGGGTGATTGGTAATAAAAGATAGGTTTATTGTTTTTGCATCTTCATTAATCACTGTAGTGTTAAATTGCGACATACATTCTGCTAAAATTCCATCTTCATTCTTAATATTAAAGTACATAGGATTGGTGGCTTCAAGCAGTTTACCATAACCAAACTGAGAACAGTTTATTTTGATTTCTAACCAAGGTAAACTAGCCCAAGAGTTGAGGGGAAAAATATATTCGTAAGATACTTCTGCAATAGTGTAGTTGATTTGTACTTTTTCATCTACCAAAAATTTTATTTGGAAATCACAATTGTATACCGCCTCATTTTTTATTTGGTATACAACTTCATACCATGCGCTTTTGTATTGCTCTGCATTTAGGAATGACCCTTCTGAGAAATAGCTAACGCGCAAAGGAAGCGTTTTTAGAGCCCTTTTAAATAATGTTTTAGATCTAATTAATTCTAATTCTCCAGCCAATGCCATTTCATAAATGTTCTCAAACTGCATGATTTTATTGACGTTATTGCTCTCGCCAATTTTCACAACAGTGTTTGATTGGTATATTGGTGTTGCATACCTGTTATAAAGTGATGCGCTAATATATGCTGCCGTAAGCAGGAAGATGATCCACGGTAAAGATTTCTTTACAATTTTTAATACTAAACTTAAGTCGAAATCATCATTTAGCAAAGATATTTTTTTTTTAGCCGCCATTCTTATTTTTTAATCAAATTATAAATTAAAAATATACTTAATACGCTGGAAACTAATCCTGTAACCGACGCAATGTCCTGAGTTATTGTGTTGCCATAATTAATTACTGGATCAATGTAGACAATATCTCCAGCCTGCATAATGATATCTGCGTCTTCTAATCCATCTATTTTCGATAAATCAACTAAATAAATAGTTGGTTTTTTTAAATCGCCTCTAATAATTTTAATCTTACTGGCATAGTTCTGTCCGCCTCCCCCAGAAGTATTGTTTCCGCCACCGCTCACTCCGCCAGACTTAGCCAAAACTTCAAAAAGAGTTGAGTTTTCGTTTTCAAGACTTATCTCAGAAGAGGAAGCCCCGCCTTTGAACATAAAAATTCTCTTGTTTGTAATTTCAACTATCACGAATGGATTTACATAGTACTGCTGAAACTTATTTTCTAACATTTCCTCCATCTCTTTTACGGTTAAACCAAGTACATTGATTTCTCCTAAAACAGGCATCTTTATATTTCCGTCGGGCCTAACTTTAAACTCGATAAATGATTGGCCACCTTGATCATTGTTAGCTCCTTGCTCGCCCAAAAGGCCCGCTAATTTGAATCCTTCGTTAGTGTACAAGCCGAATCTAACAATATCATTCACTGCGATTTTATAAGGCTCAATTTTCACGGAATCCGGAAACTTTGCAAATTGATAATCCTTTGGAGTTTTCAACATTCTACTTGGATTCAATGTGATACACGACGACATACATGCTGCTGCACATATCACAAAGATGAACTGTTTTAATAATTTTATTTTCACTTCAATAAGGAGCTATATAGTTTATCAATATCTTTTACCAATCGCGTATAATGAAATTTCTCTTTCACACTTTCCCAGCCGGCTTGCTGCATTTTTGTTCTCAACTCATCGTTTTCCAAAAGCTCTAAAAGCTGCGCGCTGTAATTTTCCAAATCCCCTACTTCGCAAAGCAAACCCGTTTTTCCTTCTATTACAATGTTTTCTACACCTCCCACTTTAGTGCTTAAAACCGGATTGTTTGCAGCTTGCGCTTCAATTAAACTCACCGGTGTACCTTCATTTAAAGAACATAATGCAACCATGTCGAGTCCGGCATTAGCAACGTCAATTTCTTTTATCCACGATGTAAACGTAAGACTACATTCCGACTTTTCAAAATTTTGGCTGCATACACTAATTCCCAGCTCTTTAGCTAGGTTTTCTACTTTCGTTCTGTCCTCTCCATCGCCTATAACAAATGCTCTTATTTTTTTACTTGTTTTAACGCTGGCAGATTTCCATGCACGAATAAACATTTCGTGGTTTTTAATTGGCACTATTCTACCAATAATGCCCACAGCTATCTCATCATCTGCAATATTGTATTGAGCTCTAAAGCTTTTTCTTTTGGCGCCATAGTTTTCTTGAAAACGGCTCAAATCAAAACCTAAAGGAACTACTTCTATTTTTTCTGGGGCACAAATTCTATGAATTGTTCCCAACTCATATTTCTGTCGTTCACTAATAGCAATGATTTTGGTGCTCTTTGCTGCTAAGTTTCGTTCAATATTTTTAAAAATAGATGTTTTGGCTTTGTTGAAATAAGAGTGAAATACGTGCCCGTGAAAAGTATGTAAAATCACAGGAACTTTTGCGTTGTATGCTGCTAATCTTCCTATTGTACCCGCTTTAGCAGCGTGGGTATGAACGATGTCTGGTTTAAATTCTTCAATGATGTTTTTAAGCTTTCGGTACACGAAATAATCGTTCAAAGGATTGATAGAACGGCGCATCTCGGGAATAATCAAGGGTTGTAAGCCCAACTCATGCAAAACATGCATAGAGCTTTCTTCATGGTCTTCTTTCTCTCCGCCAACCAATAAAGTCTCGTAGTTGGAGGGCAAGTATTTGCTAAGGTATGCCGCGTTAAAGGTAGGTCCACCTATGTTGAATCTGTTGATTATCCTTAAAACCTTTGGCATTTCGCGGTAAATTAATTGTTACGCGAAAGTAATCAATTTATCCATTTCTTCCACCAATATTGAAAGACTATTAATCCCCATATATGCGCGGTGGAGTCTTGCGGACTAGAACTGTTCAGTTTCGCTTTCAGCTGTTCTATTTTTTCAAGGTTGAAAATGCCTTGTTTTTCTATCAGTTCTTTACTCAATAAATCGTTGTTGATCATAGATTTTAAATCGCTTCTAAACCACGATAGCAAAGGGACTTCAAAGCCGTGTTTCGGTCGCTTGTAAAGTCTTTCAGGCAAGATGTCTTTGAAAGTATCTTGCAGTATGCGCTTGCGATGCGTGCTGCATATTTTATACTCTTCGGGTAGCGAAAAAACAAAATTCACCAACTCATGATCTAAGAATGGAACTCGCACTTCTAAGCTGTTGGCCATCGACATGCGGTCGACTTTAGTAAGCATATCTCCAGGTAAAACCATATTCATATCGGCCAATAACACTTCGTTGAAGTCTCCATTGGTCGAGAATCCCTTCAATAATTTCCCTTTCTCTTCTTGATACAAGCTTTGCTCAAAAGATACTTTTAAGAATTCTTTGGCCGATTCTTCATTCATCAATCCTGCCCACGACCAGTATCTTTCAGAACTGCTTAATTTCGCTGCTGATGAGAATTTATCGAATTGTCGAATCTTATTTCCAATACAACTATTGCGCGATTGTGGTAAGTTTTTCCACAGAAATCCTAAATTATTGATAATGCTTCCCGCCGCCGATGGATGGCGCATGATGTATTCTGCCTTGTGCTTGTTGTAGCCCGAAAACAGCTCATCTGCCCCGTCACCAGAGAGGGCAACAGTTACTTTTTTTCGTGTTTCTCTACTTAAAATATACACCGCCAAGGCCGACGAATCAGCAAAAGGCTCGTCGGTATAGTCTAAAACCTCTTCTAAAACGTTGTATAAATCTTTGTTGGTGAGTTTGAAAACGGTGTGATTGGTATTGAATTTTTTGGCTACTTCTTCTGCATAAGCGGTTTCATCAAACAAAGGTTCGTCTTGGTAGCCGATAGAAAAGGTGTTTAACTTTTCTGTCTTTTTACTGGCCAATGCCGTCACTATCGATGAGTCTGTGCCGCCGCTTAAAAATGCGCCCAAAGGCACATCGGCAATCATTCTTCTTTCTACCGATTTGTCTAATAATTCAATCAGTTTTTTTTGTGCTTCAGGATAAGAGATATCGCTGTACTTCCCTTCTGTGAAAGGTATTTCGTAATACTTTGAAATCTTGATTTCGTTGTTCTGTACTAGTGCATAATGCCCTTGTTGCAACTGATAAGTATTTTTAAAAATACACTGATTCCCTGGTATATAATTGAATTGCAAATATTGATAAAGCGCTGTGAAATTGATGTCTTTCTTGATATCGAAAGCCATGATAGATTTCAATTCGCTACCGAATAAAATCTTCTGTTCATCTTGATAAACATACAGCGGTTTAATACCGAATCTATCTCTGGCAATAAACACCGAACCGTCTCTTTTGTCTAAAATGGCAAAAGCAAAAAAGCCAACGAATTTTTCAATACATTTTTCTTTTTCTTTTTTGTACAACTCTAGTAAAACCTCGGTATCTGAGTGGGTGCGAAATTTAATTCCTTCTTTTTCTAAAGGTTCGCGCAGTTCCTTGAAATTGTAAATTTCGCCATTGAAAACCAAAACGTAATTTCCGTCTTCGTGCACAAAAGGCTGACTAGCAGCCGAGCTGGTATCCATGATAGACAAGCGCGCATGACCTAAACCAACCTTATCATGAACAAAGGTCCCTTGGCTGTCGGGACCTCTCTTGTTCATTGCTTTTACCGATGCGCTCAATTGAGCGATATGGTTGTGCGATAAAGTTTGTTTGCTTATTATGCCGCTTATTCCGCACATCTAAACAGTAGTGAAATATCTAAAATCTTGATTGTTCTTAATCGTTTTAACCGACTCTAAAATCAATTTAATTACGTTTTCTACATCGTCTCTGTGCGATGCCTCAACAGTGGTGTGCATGTATCTCAACGGTATAGAAATTAATGCCGATGGCACGCCACCGATTGAGTAAGCAAAAGCATCGGTATCTGTTCCTGTTGCTCTTGATGCAGCGAGTCGTTGGAAGGGTATTTTATTTTTAGTAGCAACTTCTTTAATTAATTTTAAAAGGTTGTTGTGAACGGCAGGGCCGGTAGTTAAAACCGGACCTTTTCCACATCTTGTATCTCCTTGTTCTTTTGCATTGATCAGCGGAGTTCCAGTGTCGTGACAAACATCAGTTACAATAGCAACATGCGGACGAATAGTTTCCGTAATCATTTGCGCACCGCGTAAGCCTACTTCCTCTTGCACCGCGTTTACAATGTACAACCCGAAAGGCAATTTCGTTTTTTGCTCTTTCAGCAATCTCGCAACTTCGGCTATTATGAATCCGCCCAATCTATTGTCTAAGGCGCGACCCACAAAATATTTTTTATTCAAAATGATGAATTCGTCTTCGTAAGTCACCACATCTCCTACATTGATTCCTAATTTCTCTACTTCTTCTTTTGATTCCGCTCCGCAATCTAACCAAATATTGGTGCTTTTAGGAGTTTCTTCCTTGGCTTCTACTCTTGTGTGAATAGCAGGCCATCCAAAAACCGCCTTTACAATTCCTTTTTCAGTGTGAATATTTACTCTTTTTGAAGGAGCAATTTGATGATCGCTACCACCATTTCTTCTCAAATAGATAAATCCTTCTTTGGTTATTAAATGCACAAACCATGAGATTTCATCGGCATGCGCTTCAATCACCACTTTGTATTTAGCTTCGGGATTAATGATAGCAGCAACAGAGCCGTAGTTGTCAACCGTGTAGGTGTCAACAAAAGGTTTAATATATTTCAACCATAGTTTTTGCCCTTCAGCCTCAAAGCCAGTAGGAGATGGGTTGTTGATGTATGCCTCTAAGAAATCAATTGATTTCTGAGTTAAAATACTTTTTGGTTTTTTTTCTGCTTTAGCTTTTGCCATAACTCTGATTTTAAACAAAAATAATTAACTGAGTAAATATGGAAAGTAAAAAGAAGAAAACTTCTTACCGATGTAGTGTTAACTTCTTTGAATGGCGGATTATACGCCTACTGCTTCAATATTGGTAACTTCAGGTACGTCCCTTCTAATGTTTTCTTCAATGCCTGCTTTAAAGGTCATTCTATTCATAGAGCAATCTTTACAAGCGCCGATAAACTCTAGCTTTAAGCTGTAGTCGCTGCTGAACTCTACCACTTTTACATCGCCACCATCGGCGTTTAAAAACGGACGAATTTTCGTTAACGAATCTTCTACTCTTTGTAACACTTCACTATAGCTCATATTTTGAATTTTAGTGATGCTGTCCGTGTGTAATTTTTAATGTTTTTGTTGGTTCTGCCTCCGAATTTCTTTTTTCAACGACAGCCTCTAGGCTATTCACCAATTCTTTAAATGCTAATGCTTGCGGAGTGTCTTCTTGCAAAACAGCTGGTCTTCCAGCTTCTCCCGATTCGCAAATGCTTTGTACCAAAGGAATTTGCGCCAACAAAGGCAAGCCCATTTTCTCAGCCAAAGCTACACCGCCTTCTTTTCCAAAGATGTAATATTTGTTGTTCGGCAATTCGGCAGGAGTGAAGTAAGCCATATTCTCAACTATCCCTAAAACAGGAACATTGATAGAATCCATTTTAAACATTGCTACACCCTTGCGTACATCGGCTAAAGCGATGCCTTGCGGAGTGGTAACAATTACAGCACCTGTAACAGGAACGGTTTGTACTAACGATAAGTGAATGTCTCCTGTGCCTGGTGGCAAATCGATTAGCATATAATCTAGCTCTCCCCAATAGGCTTCAGTAAACATTTGTCCGAGTGCACGCGAAGCCATTGGACCTCTCCAAGCTATTGCCTGATCGCCATTAGCGAAGAAACCGATAGAGAGCATTTTTACGCCATAGCTGGTCACCGGACGGCAGCAGGCGCTCAACATCTGCGGCTGTGTTGTAGGCCTGCAGCGAAACGCGGATGAACGCCTGGCCG
>CAMDPJ010000093.1 GCA_945903925.1 Chryseobacterium gleum | reverse complement strand
GATAAAACGCTATAAAACTCTACTTCTTTAAAAGTAAATACACTGCCAGCATCAAAACACCTTAACCAGTCAAGTGATGCACTTTCATTCTAATTGTAAATACTCAATATATTTCCATCAAAAGAAGTCTTGTATTCTTGCAAATTTCTTTCAGCTGGTCCACCAATAATAGAACCATCCATCAGCTGAAAAACAGAACTACAACAAGTATCTTTTGCTGTTAACTGCGTATTCTCTGCTGCAATGCGAGAGCACTCGTTATCGGGCTGATAAGGACAGTGGCGATCGTAAGCTTTAAAGGTGCTCATATCTACGCGATACACCACAATTCCTTTAGAACCTCCGGTAACATACACCCAACCTCCCGGCGACTTAAGTGCGAAATAATCGGGATTAGAAACATTGATTTGAACACTAACAGCAACATAAGGAATAGCCTGAGAATTTTTAGCACATGAAAAGATAATACAGAAAAATAGCAGCGCGATTAACGATAGTAATTTATAAATTTTGTAAGTTGCCATGCTGAAAAGTAAAAAGAAAAAACGCAAGAGTTTAAAAAATATGATACCTAAATTAAATAAAAAGCTGCTTTTCATCATAATTGGGGCTTTCCTAAGTTTTGGCAGCAACGCAGTTTACGCTCAAAAAGAACCTAAAAACGAGCAGCAAGAAAAAGAGAAGAAAAAAAAAAGCAATCTTACCGAAGATGAACTTCAGGAAAAATTGCGCAAAAAACAACGCGAAAAACAAACTAAGGAAGTTCAAAAAAGAATGAAAAAATCGGCTAAAGAATCCAAAAGAAATGTGACCAAAAAGAAGAAACCGTTTTACGAAAGATGGTTTAGTAAACGAAGAAAAACAGGAAAATCGAAAGGAAGATAATATTAGCGCTGCTTAAATAACTTTTTCTTTGCGTCAACATACACCTTACTAACATCTTCTGATACATTCCACTGCACCACTGCACCACCAAACAAAACAACGATAGCGCTACTTCTAACTAGTATCGACAAATACGCATTCTCGATTGGAGGAATTACTAAAACCACAAAATAAACCATGGTAGCAATGGCTAAAACCTTTAAGGTATTCACATCAAAAGGCAACATATCATACTTCACCTTAATAATCGTGCACCTAATAAAATTATAAATGAAGAAACCTGCTAAATTAGAATACGCTGAACCTACAATTCCAAATTCTTTAATCATAAAATAGTTGGAGGGAATAAGCATAACCAAAACCATCAACTGCGTAAAAAACGACAATTTCCAATACCCCGAATTGACTAAAATTTCAGTGTTAGCACCTGTCGACAACTCTATAATAATAGACAACGACATGATTATCACCACCATTTTTCCATCAGAATATTTCTCAGGTAAGAAGGTAAATAACTCATCTAAATTGAGCCAAATAAGCAAAAACAAACAAATAGACCACACCATTAAATTGATGGATGTTTTTTTATACAGAGAACTAATTAGAGTAAGATTTTTTTCCTTCCATGCTTGCGCAATCATAGGCGAAATTACACTGGTTAAACCCCTTTGTGGAATTTGAATAATGGTGGCAATGTAAGTAGCAACTGTAAAAGATGCAATACCTGCCAATTCTTCTTTACTTAAACCACCAATCATAATAGTGTCGATGTTTTGAGCTACAATAGCGAAAAATCCACCGCCAAACATGATAGCAGAATAATTAAACATTTTGCGGGATAGGCGCTTACTTACATAACTTATTTTAGGTCTGAACTGTAGTTTGTCAATATGATGAACGTAGTAAATAATGGCGGCGGCGGCAATGAAATAATAAGAGCAATACAAAATGGTGAAAAACTCAAAAGCTATCAGATGCAAAGCAAGCGCTACAATAATCAAAAGCGTGAACACCCTAAACAGCAAATCTCGCAACACCAATGGAAAAATGGTTTTAAGCATACTTCTGCAGTAAATTTCAAACACCGAGAAAATCACCAAAGAAAAAGTAAGCGGGTAAATGAGATAGAAATAATCTTTCACCAAATGAACCTTGCTTGTATCGGCAGCATCCTTAGCAAAAAAATCAACAATATAGTCTTGGAAAAAGTAAACAATTACTCCAAAAAAAACAAAGCCAATCAAAGCCACACTAGAAGACAAAAAGAGAAAATCGTTGTTGCTCCTATCTAATCTATCCTTATAAAATGGATAAAAACGAATCATGCTTTGTCCGAGACCAAACAACGACAAGTTCGCAAAAGTAAGCGCAATGGCAAAAAGCAAGCGTGTGAGTCCGAACTCCTCCATCGTAAAGAAATTCGGAAAAAAGTACATCACATTCAAGGCACCCAAGCCAAAACCTATATACAATATAAGTGAAGATAAAATTCCTTGTTTCTTTACAATTCCCATAGTGTTTATTGAAGCTAAAAGTATAAATTATTAGTATGTTTGTACTACAATTGAAAACTATGATTAAGAGAAGTGTGCTATTTATTAGTGCTTTAACGCTATTCGCTTGCGGCGACAGCAGCGAAGAAGTGAAAGACGTGAAAAAACCCGAATTGAATTTAAGTGCCGAACAAATTAAAGATTTTAAATCGGCTGCTAAGGTTTTTGATGCCATGCCTACCCCTATTGAAATGGCTGAAATCATTAAAGAATCGAAAGTAGTTTACGACGTTAAAGTTCTTAACGACCCTAAAAAAACTTCTCAATACGTTACTTCCATCAAACAATCGTTAAACTTAGGTGTATACTTTGCCGACTTAAGCTTTACCAGTGTTTTTGACCATCCTCAACAATCGGTGGCCTACTTAAAAGCAGCACAAAAAATGTCGATGGAGCTTAAAATAAATGATGTTTTCAATGAAAATATCATCACAAGAATGGAAGGAAACCAAAACAACAAAGATTCTTTACTGCAAATCATTAGTGAGGCTTATTTAACAACCGACAATTACTTATTTGAAAACAAAATGAATTCTGTTGCTGCAGGCATCATGGCAGGAGGATGGATTGAAGCTCTATACATTGCGACTCATTTAGATAGCGAAGGTGGCGAAGCTACTTTGGTTCGCCATAAAATTAGCGAACAAAAAACATCTTTAGATCATTTAGTAAAATTATTGAGCGACTGCAAAGATGCAGAACTGAGCTTAATAAAATCTCAGTTGATTACTGTGCTAGGAATTTATGGTGAAATGAAAGAAGTTGTTGCTGCTGATTCTGCCAAGACTTGCAGCATGGACAATGCTTCTTTCGATAAAATAAAATCAAACATTTTAAGCTTACGTAGTTCTATTGTAAATTAATTACAATGGCAACTCACATCTAAAAGCACTTTAACGTTAGGTAACAAATGTAAAATGTCGGCTTGCTGTGCGTCGTTTAAAGAAATAGAGCGCATGTCGATAACCTTTAAATTGCTGAGTTTTGAAATCTCTTCAGGAAACTCTGCAATGTTGTTGCTCCAAATATCCAACTGAATTAATGAACTTAAGTCGCCTATATTAGAAGAGATATAATACAATTCATTCTTCCCCACATTCAGCACTCTTAAACTGCTTAATTGATAAAGCTCCACTGGCAAATCTTTCAACTTATTGCCTTGCACAATCAATACTTTTAGGTTCTTAAGCTGAGCTATTTCTTTAGGCAAAGCGGTAAGTTTATTGTTCGATAAATCTAAATATTCTAACTGCACAAAAGTGAAAATCTCTTTTGGAACCTCAGTAAATTTATACCCCTTTAACACCAACTTTACTACCTGATTAGAATCTTTCATAGCCAAACTCAGGCTGGTATATGCTGCGGTTTTCTTTAAAACATATACTAATGAATCTTCTTCTTGCGCCTTTAACAAAAGAGCCGTAAAAATAAGCAAAGAGGCTAAGATAAATTTTATGTTCATACCAATAGTTGTTTACAATTCATTTTATCTCTTTGTAATTGTTCTTTCAACTGCTCTATTCCTTCAAATTCACGTTCATTTCGAACTCTCGAATGAAAAAGAATACTGATTTCCTTGCCATACAAATCGCCCGCGTATTCGAAAACGTGCACTTCAATAGAAATATTACCTTCATTTTCCACCGTTGGCCTTCGGCCTATGTTCATCATACCTCCGTATTGCACTGCATATATCAGCACATTTACCGCATAAACACCAATAGCTGGTAATATTTTGTACGTGTCCTCTACCTGTATATTCGCCGTTGGAAAACCAATGGTTCTTCCCAATTTATTGCCTTCAACAACTTTACCTCGCAAAGAAAAAGGATGACCTAAATAAGTGTTGGCCAATCTCACTTCTCCTTTTTCAATGGCTTTACGAATCTTGGTGGAGCTTATCTCTATATTGTCTATTTCTTGAGCTGGAATTTCTTCTACTTCGAAGCCATAAAGCGAACCATTCTCCTTCAAGTGCGCAAATGAACCCTCTCTGTTTCGGCCAAAAAAATGATTGTAGCCTATCACCAGCTTTTTAGTGCCTATGGTTCCTACTAAAATATTTCTTATAAAATCGATAGATGAAGTGCGAGAAAATTCTTTGGTAAATGGAATAACAATCAAATGAGCTATCCCCTCTTTTTCCAACAATTCAATTTTTTCCGACACCGAACTAATCAAACGAATGCTCGTGTCATTATATATTGCAATGCGCGGATGAGGTTCAAAAGTGATCACTACGGTCTCCCCATTTTCCTTCTGCGCAATCTCCTTTAATCTTTTTATAACAGTTTGATGCCCTAAATGAACACCGTCAAAAGTACCTGTGGTAACCACCGCATTCTTAAGCGTAGAGAAGTCTTCCAGACGATAATATACTTTCACTTTATTGTTTGCTGACCTTTATTTTAACAGCTTGTTCAAAAATAGGAAAATAAATGACTAACATCATTACTTCTTTTTATGAAAAACCCTTATATTCGCACCCGAAATAAAGAAAGAATCACTAATAACTCAATAGCAATGTCAAGTAAGGTAGGTAAAATTTCTCAGATCATCGGTCCTGTTATCGACGTTTGTTTTAGCGCTGAAGGTGCTGAACTGCCAAACATCTATGACGCCCTTGAAATAACAGGAGCGAACGGACAAAAAATTATTTTAGAATGTCAGCAACACATTGGTGAAGATACCATTCGTGCTATTTCGATGGACTCTACCGACGGACTTCGTCGTGGGATGGACGTTACAGCTACGGGTGCTGCTATCACTATGCCAGTAGGCGACCAAATTAAAGGTCGTTTATTTAACGTAGTAGGTGATGCCATCGATGGTATCCCTCAAGTTAGCAAGGTTGGTGGATATCCTATTCACAAAGCACCACCTAAATTCGAAGAATTGTCTACTTCAGCTGAAGTTTTATTTACAGGTATTAAAGTTATCGACTTAATTGAGCCTTACCCAAAAGGTGGTAAGATTGGTTTGTTCGGTGGTGCCGGTGTAGGTAAAACCGTACTGATTATGGAGTTGATCAACAATATCGCGAAAGGTCACGCCGGTTTATCAGTATTTGCTGGTGTAGGCGAGAGAACTCGTGAAGGAAATGACTTGTTACGTGAGATGATCGAATCTGGCGTTATTAAATATGGCGACGCTTTTAAACATTCTATGGAAGAAGGCGGATGGGATTTATCTAAAGTGGATACTAAAAAATTGGCTGAGTCTCAAGCGACATTGGTTTTCGGACAAATGAACGAACCTCCTGGTTCTCGCGCTAGAGTTGCTTTATCTGGTTTAACTTTAGCTGAATATTTCCGTGATGGTGGCGACGAAGGACAAGGACGTGATGTTCTTTTCTTTATCGATAACATCTTCCGTTTTACACAAGCTGGTTCAGAAGTATCTGCGTTGCTAGGTCGTATGCCTTCAGCAGTAGGTTACCAGCCAACACTAGCTACTGAGATGGGTATGATGCAAGAGCGCATTACTTCAACTAAACGTGGTTCAATTACATCGGTACAAGCGGTTTACGTGCCTGCCGATGACTTAACTGACCCGGCTCCAGCTACAACTTTCGCCCACTTAGATGCTACAACAGTATTAAGCCGTAAAATTGCTGAGTTAGGTATTTACCCTGCGGTAGATCCTTTGGATTCTACTTCTAGAATCTTAACTCCTCAGGTAATTGGTGATCCTCATTACGACTGTGCACAAAGAGTTAAATACATCTTACAGCGTTATAAAGAGCTTCAAGATATCATCGCCATCTTAGGTATGGATGAGCTTTCTGAAGAAGATAAGTTAATTGTAAGTCGTGCTAGAAGAGTTCAAAGATTCTTGTCTCAACCTTTCCACGTTGCCGAACAATTTACAGGTTTAAAAGGTGTGTTGGTAGACATTCAAGATACTATCAAAGGGTTCAACATGATCATGGATGGTGAGATGGATGAATATCCTGAGGCTGCATTCAACTTGGTAGGTACTATCGAAGATGCAGTGAACAAAGGAAAGAAAATGATGGGTTCTACTAAATAGTAAAAACAATGATTTTAGATATCTTAACTCCCGATAAAAAACTATTTCAAGGCGAAGCCGAAGGTGTAACAGTACCAGGTATTAGCGGTTCAATGCAGTTCTTAAAGGGGCACGCTCCACTAATCTCAGTATTAGGTGCAGGAGAAGTAACAGTGAAAACAAACAATGGTGAACAGTCTTTCAAAATCAACGGTGGCGTTGTAGAAGTACTTAACAACAAAGTAATTGTTTTAGCAGAATAAAATCATACTCTTATAGCAAAACCCTTTCGTTCACCAACGAAAGGGTTTTTTGTTTAAATGATTATTCACCCAGTATTAATTTCACCATTCTTTTAAAACATGGAATCACTAACTAATCCCTCTTAGAGAAGAGGGATTAGTTAGCGTTAGCATTCCGCAGAAATAGAGTTTGTTCTTATTTTGTTTATTTTAGCCTCGTGAAAAAACTACTCGTCATTCTTTTTTTTCCATGGAAAATTTGGTTCTTAATCGTAATGATTATCACCACCTTATTCTATTTTCCTTTTGTTTATCTAGCTATCGTTGTTTTAAAAAACTATCATCTTTGCTATAAAATTTACCGTTTTTGGGCTTGGAGCATTCTACTTCCTATAGGAATTATCCCTTCGCGAAAAATGAAAGGAAAATTGCCCGAAAAGAATGGCTATATCATTGTTTCCAATCATACTTCCCAACTAGATATTGTTGTTCCATACACTTTGCTGGGTGAACACTTCTCTTTTTTGGCCAAAAAAGAATTGAAAAAAGTTCCTTTGTTTAGAACCAACTTTAGAGGAATGAATGTAACGGTGGATAGAAAAAGCTTGGTGTCGGGAATAGACTCGCTGACGGAATGTAGTGAGAAAATCGGGCAAGGCATTAACATGCTCATCTTTCCTGAAGGAACGCGCTCTAAGAAAGCGCCCGAAATGCAAAGATTCAAAGGAGGAGCTTTCAAATTGGCCATCTCAGAGAAAATTCCAATTGTACCTGTAGTCTTCTTAGATAACTACAAAAGATTAGAAGGAGGAAAAGGATTGTTTAAAAGCTTAGGAACTCCAGGATTCAGTAGAATGGTGGTTCTCGACCCTATAGAAACAAAAGGACTCACGCAAAAAGATGCGGAGTCCCTGATGGAAAAAGTTCATGAGGCAATTTCAAACGAATTAAAACTTAATTTGGCCTCGCCCCAACCCTCTCCAAAGGAGAGGGAGTAGGGAAAATCTGTATCCAGTGCTTCTCCCACCTCCCTCTCCTTTGGAGAGGGATGGGGTGAGGCCATCTTTATCTAGCAGTATTCGTCGAAAGCAGCAATCAAATTCTCAGCAATCAATTCAGCCGGACGCCCTTCAATAGCATGTCTTTCAATCATGTGTACCAATTTACCATTCTTAAACAAGGCAATAGCCGGTGAAGATGGAGGATAAGGCAACATATATTGACGAGCTCTTTGAACCGCATCGCCATCAAAACCAGCGAACACAGTCACCAATTTGGAAGGTTTTTTATCAGCACTCTGAGCAGCCATTTTAGCAGCAGGTCTAGCATTTCTTGCCGCGCAACCGCACACAGAGTTAACCACTAAAAATACTGTTTCGTCTTTTCCTGAATTGATTACATCATCAACATCTTTCGCTGTTCTCAAATCGGCAAATCCTGCAGATGTTAACTCTGCTTTTAATGGGGCAACCATTTCTTCTGGATACATAAAATACATTTTAAAAATTGAAGGATAAAGTTAACTAAGAAATTGGCGCAAAAAACTTTTTTACCGATAAGTAATATTGATTCATTCATTATTTTTTATTGCAGCGCAATGGTCGCAAAAAAAAGTATTTAAGACTTTCTAGGCAACAAAGATAAATTATTTTCCGTATCGAAGAAAAAGTAATTAAGATAAAAGCAGATTGACGCGATGCTTAAGTGAAAAG
>CAMDPJ010000092.1 GCA_945903925.1 Chryseobacterium gleum | reverse complement strand
AGAAGGCGCTTGAAAAAGAGAGCAAGAAAGAATACAAAGAACTGATTAGCGATTACGAACAAATTAAAACTATGCTGGATGAATTGATTCAGCGTGCCAAAACAAAATAAGTTTTATGCTTAAATGTGCATTAATTGGTCCGGGAAGAATGGGTACGAATTACGCAAAAGTAGTTCAGCAAAGTGTACTCGCCGAAATGGTGGCTGTTTGTGGTAATTCTAAAAAGACAACAGAAGAAAATGCAGCATTCTTAAATGTTCCTTTGTATTTCGAAAATCAATGGGAAAAGATGTTTCACGAACATCCCGAAATTGATACCGTCTTTATTACTACACCTGAGTGGGCCCACTTAGCGCCTTTTGAAGCTGCGGTGAAACATGGTAAAAATATTATTATAGAAAAGCCTGTAGGCATTTCTACAGAAGAGTTAAACAAGATGGAGCAACTCGCAAAAGCGAATTCTCATTTAAAAATTTTGGTTTGCCATACCTGCAGGTTTGATCAGCGCTATGTGCAAGCAAAATCTTTGCTCGATTCAGGGGAAATAGGAGAAGTTGGTTATTTATACACTCGAAGAAATGCTGATATTGAAACAGCCAAAAGGGTGAAAGGAAAAATGCCCATGTCTTATTGGATTACCGGACACGACATTGATATTCTTAGATGGTTCTTAAATTCTGAGGTAAAAGAAGTGTTTGCTTCATCGGGAAAAAATAATGATTTTATATCAGCAAATCTTTTGTTCGAGAATGGCGTTAGGGCTGTGGTAGAGGTGATTTGGCTTGGTGCTCCAGTAGTAGGACAGCAACATTCTCGTATGGATATAGAAGGGGAAAATGGAAAAATTGAAATCAATATATCGGCAGCTTCTGTGGTTCAGTTTACACCAGCAAAAAATACAACGTTAGATGAACATGATTTTGCAGAGGTGCATGGAAAGTATGTAGGGAGTACACCCAATATGATTCACCATTTCATAGATGTGCTGGCGAATAAAAATAAGGAAGTGATTACTTTTAACGATGGAGTAGTGGCTGTAAGAGTTTGTGAAGCGATTCATCAGTCTATTCAAAATAATACTGTTGTTGCCCTATGAAAATTGATTATGCTATAGTACAAAAAGATGAGTCTCTTTTTACAAGTTTTCCCACAGTCGTTTCTTTGGAAGGAAACAAGGTATTGATTGCGTTTCGAGAAGCCGGCGAAAAAAGTGTAAAGGCCGCCAAAAATAATACGCCTTCACATCACGATAATGACTCACGAATTTGTGTTATTGAATCGGAAGCTGATGGAAAAACCTTTTTATCGAATAAGAAAAAGATTGTGCTTAACGATCAATACGGATTTAACGACCCAGGGCTAACCAAATTGAAAGATGGAACGCTTTTACTTAGGGCTATAAAAATTCAGGTAGAAAAATCAGAAGATAGAAATAATCTTATTTCTACTCTATTGGCGCACCGACCAGATTTAGGTACTGTAAGTGCTAGTTTGGGTTTGGTTTTGTTGCGCTCTGTCAATCATGGCGAAAGCTGGTCGCCACCAGAAATCATCTCTGTTAATGGCGATTTCGATTGGTTTAGTAGAGATGCTATAAGCGAATTAGAAGATGGTTCGTGGGTTTTGCCTATATATAAAAGTTCGGGTTTTAATGCAGAAAAAGCATATCTGATAAGGTCTTTCGATAAAGGAAAAAATTGGGGTGATATAGCTTTATTGGCTGAAGACATAAACGGCAGTCGTTCTATGTTTAGAGGTGTAAATTACAATGAAGTGTGCGTGTTGAATTTAGGTTTGGGTAGATTGATGGCAATGATAAGAAGTGATTCTTCTTATCAATCAGAAAATGACCAATACATGGCTATTGGTGGCACGGGGGAGTTAACACAAGCTTTTTCTGAGAATGCGGGTTTAAGCTGGACTTACCCTGAGCACACAGGAATATTTGGACAACCGGCCAATATCATTAAATTGAAAAATGGTAAAATTCTTTGCACTTGCGGTTATCGCAAAATGCCTTTTGCTGTTAAGGCTTGTGTAAGCAGCGATGACGGAAAAACTTGGGATATTTTGAATACCATTACCATTAAAGAATCTTGTCCGTTTTGGGATATGGGCTATCCGATGTCGGTGCAAAGAGAAGATGGTAAAATTGTAACAGTGTACTATTGGAACGACAATAATAAAACCCGATATATTGAAATGGCTATTTGGGAAAATAATTTAATTCAATGATAAAAATTGCAATGCTGGGCTGCGATAGTAGTCATACCGAGGCTTACACAGAATTATTGCATGATTCAAAATCAGAATTTTTTGGTAAAGCAAGAGTGATAAGTTTATGGGGCGAAAATCAACAGCAAGCAAAAGAAAAAGCATCCCTGCTGGGCATAGAAAATGTAACCCATACTCCGCAAGAAGCGATACAAGATGCTGATGTTGTTTTTGTTTCAGGACGCTACGGAGAAAGTCATTATTATCCTGCTTCTGTAGCTATTAATTCGTTGAAACCAACTTATGTAGATAAACCTTTTACGAATGACTGGAAAGAGGCTAAAGCATTAAGTAATCTAGCAAAAGAGAAAAATGTTCCTTTGTGTTCTTTTACTCCGTTTATTCACGCCACAGAATTTATAGATTTACAAGAAAGAATAAAGTGTTTAAAGGGCTTGCAATCGGCGCATCTTGTTGGTCCTGCAGACTCTACTTTTTTACAAACAGAGCAATCTAAAAAGCTTCCTTTTTATGGAGTGCACATTACAGATTTGGCAATTGCTCTTTTGGGTACAGGAATCAAAAATGTTTACTCTATGAGAAATAATAAAGCCATTACAGCAATAGCAGAGCATAGCAGTGGAGTTCATATTACATTAAATTTTCCTTATGGTATAAAGGAGTTATATGAAGTAAGCGCTTTTGGCAGCGAGAAAATAGAGCATTGTGCAATTGATGCTTGGGGTGATTTTTACCAAAACACGCTGCGTTATTTGCTAGAGAATATGAGAACAGGTGAATTCCAACAGTATTCATTAGAGCAATCGTGTGAAAGTATAGCATTGCTAAATGCGATTGAATTATCTTTTAAAACCAATAAGGTAGTAGATTTAGAATATTAATATCATGAAAAAATACAATATTGCATTGGTAGGTTGTGGGTGGATTGGCATGGGAGCCCAAATGGATTTGGTGAGAGTTAAACCTGCCAGTCACGCAGAGGCAATTGCCTCTAATTATCAATTGAATTTAATGGCGGTAATTGATAACGATGCGAATGCTTTGGAATGGAAAGATAAACTCTATCCTGAAGTTCCTCATTTTACTGATGCTAAAGCTTTGTGTGCGTACAAAATTCCCGATGCTGTGGTAATCGCAACACATCCAGATACCCATTGTTTGTATATAGAACAATTTGCAGAACTAGGGGTAAAGTATATTTTATGTGAAAAGCCAATTGCTGATTCTTTAGAAGAAACGGAGCGCATTATTAAGTTGTGTAAGAAAAAAAAGGTGGAGTTGATTGTGAATCATATGAGAAGATTTGATGGACTGATTAAACAATTTAAAGAATACGTTTCCAACGAATACGTGAGAGATACAGCTATAGGTAAAGTTTATGCTGCAACTGCTTCATACGATCATGGCGTTTTTCATGGGGGTACACATATTGTTGATTTACTACGGTATTTTTTAGGTGAAGTAAAAGCGGTGTCTGCAGTTAAAAACAATCTGATAGCGGCTCCTAAAGGAGATGTAAATGTTAGTGCAACACTACATTTTGAAAATGCTGTGGCTTCGCTTTATTGCGTTGATTCTGATAGTTATAGTGTAAGTGAGATTTCTCTTATCGGAGAAAAAGGAAAGATTAATTTAAATAGCATGTGGGGGTTAGAAATTGAGGTGATAGGGTCAAAGTCCAGTGATTTTTGTTCCACCTACAGAGAGCCCGATTATATCAATAAAAAAACATTTGGTAAAGCCAGAAGTTTTATGATTGGCACGTACGATCATTTGCTCAATTGTTTAAAAGGAAAACAAGAGAATTTATGTTCGGGGGAAGATGCCTTGAAAACATTGAAGGTGTTGATGAAAATTACCGAAAGCGCCAAACAGAATGGAAAGTCGCTGAAAATTTAGAATAGAAATCAGTAAAATAAACAAATACAAAAAAATAGATAAATACTAAATTTCAGTGAATTTCCACTCAATATCTGGCGCCACAACGGCATCTCTTCTATACAATTGTTTTCTACCACGTGTAGTAGTGGTGTCAATTATTTCAAATGAAAGTATGTCGGGGCAAGTTTGAACTTGAGGGTAAAACTGATTGCAGAAAGACAAATTCACATTGTACTTTCCTGGCTTAAGCAGTGATTTCGGCAATTCAAAACTGTATTGGTAATCGCCAGGCGCAAGAGTGCCTGCGTGGTAATTTTCAGAAAGTTCTTCGTCGGTTGCAACATACACTACTATCTCCTCCACATTTGTAATATTGAAGTGGAGGTAATAGTTGGGAAGTTGTTTCGATATTCTAAAGTCGATTTCTACTTTAATATGCTCTTCATGCTCGTAATGATCTGAAATCTGTCCTTCTTTATTTTTTAGCGCAATTTTCAACAATTGAAAAGTAAGATCACTGTTGGGTTCTAAAACAGTTAACCCTTTATTGTTGCTGCCAGAACTATTGTTTGATTTATAAGCAGCAATAATTTCAGCCACCGTTCCGTCGGCAATTTTTTCGCCTTTTTTTAGTAAAATAGCTCTTGTGCACAGCTGATTTACGGCGGCCATGTTGTGACTCACAAATAAGATTGTTTTGCCGCCATTGGCAACATCTTGCATTTTACTCAAACATTTATTTTGAAATTCGTAATCACCTACAGCCAATACTTCATCGATAATCAAAATCTCAGGATCTAAGTTGGCAGCAACTGAGAATGCTAATCTTACACGCATACCACTAGAATACCTTTTTACTGGAGTGTCGATGAATTTTCTTACTCCCGAGAATTCAATAATTTCTTCCATGTTTTCAACGATTTCTTTTTTGGTCATTCCCAAAATAGTACCATTCAAAAAAATGTTTTCTCTGCCTGTTAAATCAGGATGAAAACCAGTTCCTACTTCTAATAAACTGGCTACTCTTCCTTTAAGTTCAATTTCGCCTGAAGAGGGTTCAGTAATTCGAGATAATACTTTTAATAGTGTACTTTTTCCAGCACCATTCATCCCTACTATACCTAGTACTTCGCCTTTTTTTACTTCAAAACTTATGTTCTTTAAAGCATAAAATATGTCTTCTGAATTCGCATTGGTATTGCTTAAATTTTTTAGCTTTTTAAAGCTTTTAAATGGTGATTTAAGAAACGCGGTGATTGAAGAAGCTAAACTATCGTGAAGTTCTTCTTTAAGGCCAATGCGGTAGCGCTTAGATAAATTGCTAACTTTTATTACAGTTTCATTTTCCATTAAGCTACATCTGCAAATATACTTTCCTTACTTCTAAAGAAGTAAAGTCCGGTAATTAATAAAAATAATGTGGTGATACTGCCGTTCAAAATTAGTCCATAAGGCATCTCTCCATAAGCGCTCCCTCCAATTAATGCCGATCTAAAGCCTTCTATAATTCCAGCCAAGGGAAAAAAACTATAAGCTGTTTCAATAAAATTTGCAAATCCTTTAATGCCTATCCATCTTTCAGCGTCATTGGCTATGTTTATCAATCTAGAGTAGGGCCAAACGATTGGTGCGGCATACATCATTAACTGAGCTAAAAAAGTAACAATTTGATTTAAGTCGCGATACTGAATAGCCATGGCTGAAAACCATAAAGAAATACCCAAAGAGAAGGCTACTAACATTGCGATTAAAAAGGGAATAGCGAGGATGTTGTAGCTTATATTAATGCTTCCCGGACTGCTATAATAATAGTAAATAAGCATGCCAATCAATACCAAAAAGGCTACTGCAAAGTCAACCAGTTTGGCAATAATGGGTACTATAGGAATGATGATTCTAGGGAAATATACTTTGGTAATAAAAGATTCATTGCTAATTAAACTCGAAGTAGAGGCAGTTAGTGCTGCCGAAAAATAGGTAAAAGGAACCAATGCTACAAAGCTAAATACTGCGTATGGAACATTGTCTCCATCCATTTGAACATTAGCGATATATGTAAATAAAAAGGTGAAAATTACCATTTGTACCAATGGCTTGATAATAGCCCATCCAAACCCTAATACGCTTTGTTTGTAAACTACATTGACATCTCTCTTAACCAAAGTAAAAAGAAGGTCTTTGTATTTAATTAAGTCGATAATATCGCGCTTACTGAAGAGCTGCCAAGATTTTCTTTTTTTTATTTTAAGCTCGCTCATCTGTAGATTTTATCGCAATGTGATTGATTCTGTCTTTTCAACAAAAACATCATTATAAACTTGTTTAATACCATCCGCCAGTTGAATTTTAGCCTTCCAACCCATATTATTTAAGAAAGTACTATCCATTAGTTTTTTCATAGTGCCGTCAGGTTTCTCTGTGTTGTTTATGATTTCTCCTGTAAAACCCGAAGTTTTTTTAACCAATTCAGCCAATTCACCAATACTCACATCAGAACCAAAACCAATATTTACTGCTTGTAAACCATCGTATTTTTCCATTAAAAATAAGCAGGCATCAGCTAAATCATCTACATGTAGAAATTCTCTACGAGGTTTTCCTGTTCCCCAAATCTCAACGCTTGGAGAGTTGTTTTCTTTAGCCTCATGAAATTTACGGATGATGGCGGGTAGAACGTGAGAGTTATTTAAATCGTAGTTATCGTTCGGACCATACAAATTTGTTGGCATTCCCGCGATGAAGTTACAGCCGTATTGTCTTTTGTAGTTCTCACACATTTTTAATCCGGCAATTTTCGCCAAAGCATATGGCTCATTGGTTTCTTCCAATACGCTGGTTAACAAATACTCTTCTTTAATAGGTTGAGGAGCATTTTTAGGGTAAATACATGAAGAACCCAAAAACAATAATTTCTTCACTTTATTTACATAAGACTGGTGGATAACATTACACTCAATCATTAAGTTTTCGTAGATAAAATCGGCGCGATACACATTGTTGGCTTGAATTCCACCAACTTTTGCTGCGGCTAAAAACACGTATTCGGGCTTCTCTTGCGCAAAGAAATCACTTACTGCTTGCTGATTGGTAAGATTTAATTCTTTAGAAGTGCGGGTGATAATGTTTTGAAAACCTTCTTTTTGCAGCTTTCTAACGATAGCCGACCCAACCATGCCGCGATGGCCAGCAACATATATCTTTGCGTTCTTTTCCATTCTTACTCGTTCCAATTTTTAATGGCGTGTCCGGCTTTTTGCAACAATTTATCTTTTTGGAAAAGAACAATATCAGAGGCAACCATTTCTTTCACCAATTGAGCCAAGTCTCTTTTTGGTGACCAACCTAATTTTGTTTTTGCTTTGGTAGGATCTCCGATCAACAATTCAACCTCTGTTGGTCTAAAGTATCTTGGGTCGATAGCGATAACTACTTGTCCGATAGCAACTAGATAATCAGGATTGCTAGAAGAAACAACAGTACCTTTTTCATTAATACCAGTTCCAGTAAATTCTAATTCAACGCCCACTTCTCTAAACGCCATGATGATGAAATCACGAATTGTGGTGGTAACACCTGTAGCGATTACGAAATCTTCAGGCGCATCTTGTTGCAACATCAACCACATTGCTTCGATATAATCTTGAGCGTGGCCCCAGTCTCTTTTGGCATCAATATTTCCAAGGAAACAATCTTTTTGTAAGCCTAATGCAATTCTTGCAACTGCGCGAGTGATTTTGCGAGTCACGAAAGTTTCACCTCTTAAGGGTGATTCATGATTGAACAATATACCGTTGCAAGCGTAGATTCCGTAAGCCTCTCTGTAATTTACAGTAATCCAGTATCCGTACAATTTAGCTACGGCGTAAGGAGAGCGGGGGTAAAAAGGTGTAGTTTCTTTTTGAGGCACTTCTTGCACCAAACCGTAAAGTTCAGAAGTAGAAGCTTGGTAAAACTTGGTTTTTTTCTCTAAACCTAAAATTCTAATCGCTTCTAAAATTCTCATGGTACCTAAACCATCAACATTTGCAGAGTACTCTGGTTCTTCAAAAGAAACCTGCACATGCGACATTGCGCCTAAGTTATATATTTCGTCGGGTTGAACTTGCTGAATGATTCTAATGATGTTGGTAGAATCAGAAAGATCACCATAGTGATTGATCAATTTCACGTTTTTCTCGTGTAAATCTTTGTAAAGATGGTCAATACGTTGCGTGTTGAACAAAGAAGATCTTCTTTTGATACCGTGAACTTCGTATCCTTTATTTAATAAAAATTCGGCCAAGTAGGCTCCATCTTGTCCAGTAATACCTGTGATTAGCGCTTTCTTCATTTTGATTTTTTGATTAAAATGCGAATTTAATGTTTTTTTACAATACAGGTGACAATTATTGAGATTAAAAGTAAAAA
>CAMDPJ010000091.1 GCA_945903925.1 Chryseobacterium gleum | reverse complement strand
AACCATAAGAAGCGCTATACTCCAAATAATTTTTGTCCAAACATCCGCAAAGTAGTGGATAATTTAAAAACGGCTTTTGAAAAACATTTGCCGCTAGTGAATCGGCACCATTTTTTGCAACATATAAAAGCGTGTTTCCGCTGGCATCTTCTACCTCAACATTCAAAGAAAAATAAATTTTTCCTTTAGTGGTCAATTGCGCAATCAACACTTGATTGCTATCTCTATTTACCCCCATTACTCCCGAATTATAAATAAAAGCATCATTGCTCTTAAATTCATTTCCCTTTTTTACAGAACCAAAAATAGTGGTGTCGCTACCAAAACCGTCATCGAAACCATTTTCTATCCAAGTGTTGGGAAGCACGGCCATGGTATCTAATCCATCGAAAGAAGTTAACGGAATACCTGCCAAAGCATCGTTATTAATAAGCAACCCCTCGGCTATCATTTCGCTTCCCCCATCGTTATTTGCACCACCCACCAATGAACCATTTCTGTCTTGACTTTTAAGAACGCCGAAATATGTTTTTCCGCTGGGTTTCGATAGCGAAACCTGACCTAAAGTAAGCCAAGAATCTAAAGCCGTTACACCTTCGCCATAACGATTGATATTAAAATTTTTACCAAAACTTTGTCCTTCCGTTGTATGATTGTAAAAAATAGAATCACCCGAAATTTTCAATTCATGATTGGCATCGCTGTATATTTTCTTTAGCTTACATCCTTTTGCCATATCGATATAAATTCGATAAGTTGTAGAATTGGCGCTTACCGAAGAACCGTTTGTATCGGTAGCATCACTGCTGTTAGAAACATAATACTTTTCAATAATTACATTTTCCAATTGAGCTTGCGTTGTTAAACATAAGGCAAAGAAACATATGAAAAGAAAAAAGAATTTAATTTTCATGGATTGAAATATATAAGTTGTATCCATATCTTTTATAATTTATAGGATAAGCTCAAAACGTAATTAGTACCAAACCTAAAGCTATCGAAATCTACCAGATATTCACCTTCAAAGGATCTGTAAGTTCTAACGCGAGCAGAGTTTAAAATATCATTCACTTTTAAGCTAACACCAAAGTACTTACCAAGTTTTTTTGATACTTTAAAGTCGAACAGATGTCTAGGGCGTTCATACACAGGAGGCAGACCCACATCAGGATTTCCTTCCACCACTAATCTTGGTCCTTGAACATTATAGCTGAGTGTCAATTGTAAACCAAGAGAATCGGAATTGTAAGAAGCTATTGTATTAATAAGATAAGGAGCTTGACCAAACAAGGTGTGTGTTATTGTTGGTCCGTTCACAAAACCACCTTTACCATCATCGAGTTTTTGTTGAAAAACTGAACGCGAATCTACAAATGTTAAGTTGGCTCTTAACTCAAAATATTTTCCTAATAATTTTTTGCCTTCCAGCTCAACACCTTGCAACCAAGCTCTATTTGGATTATTTTCCCAAGTAAAACCCAATGGCGACCCGAACATCTCAATGTAGTTGATGAAGTCCTTATAAAAAACGCTTAAAGAAACATTGTCACCCGATGTAAAGTACGATTCAAAACGCAAATCGTAATTGTTTATTCGCACTACTTTTAAATCAGCATTCCCTTGAACTAAATTGTTCAACTCGTAATCAAATACTGAAACAGGAGAAAGCTCTCTCAAACTTGGTCGTGCAATAGTTTGACTAAAATTAGCTCTTAAATTAATTGGCGCTTGTACTTTCTTTCTTAACTTATAAATTGCGGTAGCACTCGGTAAAAAATTCACTTCATCTAAATTAACTGGATTCACCACACCGGCATCAACAATGTATCTTCTAGGGTCGTTTGCAGCTAATTGAAGTGAATCAAACAAAAACAAATCGGTAAACAAAACAGCATGTTCCACTCTTAATCCTCCTGATAATCTAAGGCGCGATGTTACATTGTAATCTGCCATGGCGAATGCTGCTGAGATCGTGCTGTTTCCAATCACTCTATTAATAGGACGACTATCTAACACGTACGTTCGCAATAATCGTTGTGTTGGTCCGTCACTCAAAACAACAGATCCGAAATCAAATTTATCTAAGCTCAAAGGATCACTGTGCGGATTTCCAACAACCAATTGCGCTGAACCTAAAATATTAGGAAGTAGCGACAAGCCAAACTGTTCGTACTCTCTATCGCTACGTTGATAAGCAACACCCATTTTTATTTTTTTTGTTGCCCCCTCTTCTCCATCTCCTTTTAGCGGAACATCAACAGACACTTTTGAATCAAAAATATTTTCGCTCAAATATCGAAAATATCGAGCTGCATTAATAACATCTCTATTTTGATTAAAGGTATCCTTAGCCAAACCCACCACTTTAAAATCGGGCACAATACTGCTACCTTGTGTGTAAGAAGCAACACCCAACGCTTTAATGTTGTGTGCAAATGAATGTTCTGATTTTAATTGATAAATAAATTGTTTTCTCGATTCATAAAACTGACGGTGTATTTCACCCAAGATTCCTAAAGGATCAGTAGCAACACCAACGTTGTTAACGCCATTCATATTGGGCATAAAAAGTAACGTGATGCCATGATTTTTGTGGTACTTATAGGCAAGATTTACTAAGGCACTCCACTCATTGGTTTCTCTACTCACTTTTTGATAAAGTGTATCAATCTCTAGATAAACACCATTAACTGGCGCGCTAATAATTCTAGCATAATCAGAATTTGGGTCGTATTGCGAAGCAACAGAATATCTAAAACCAGCAATGACACCCAATGGCTTTTTAAATAAATTAATTTTATTCCCAAAAGTAAAACTTTGAGAAAAATTTAGAGGAGCCACTCTAGTTTTTGTTCTCCAGTTGTTGGGCAAAGATTGATTAAATTTTACAGCGTTGGCATTCATAACTTTGAAAGCATCACCTTTATAAGGTCCTTGATTGTACTTATCCTTTGCTTGAGCAACAGCCAATGGGTCGTTAAAATCTGTCTTACCTAATATACCTAGCTCTACCAAACCCAATTTGAAATAATTGTCGGCATCTTTTTCAAATATTTCTGCACTGTTCACTCCCAACGAATTCAAATAATCGCCTTGGCCCAACGCCACCAATTCATCATACTTTGAAGGGGAATCTTTAGTAACAACAAACTGACGAATATCTTGGTCTCTAAAATCACTATCGTAGCCTAGCCAGTCAGTAGAGCTTTTATCTGTGCTTATAATGTCTTTAAAAGTAGCTTGTGTATTGTACCCTACAGATGTTTCTACATTCACCGTTAGTTTATCGGGATAATCTTTTGTTTGCACAGAAATATAAGCTCCTGCCCAATCGCCTGGTAAATCGGGACTTGCAGTTTTAGAAATAATTACATTGTCTACCAAACTAGCTGGAAACATATCGAGCTTAAGATTGTTAGTAAAGGGGTCTAATGTTGGTATGCGCATACCATTGAATGTTGTTTTTACATATCTATCACCAATACCTCTAACAGTAATAAATGCACCATTGGTTGATACGCCCGAAACACGAGTAACACCAGCAGTTAAATTGGCATCACCCGTTTTCTTTAGTGTTTCTGAAGTGATAAAATCGAGTGAAACAGAAGATTTCTGCTTCTGTTCATCCATGTATGTATCTTTGGCTTTGTTTTTTGTTTTGGTAATACCTACACCTCCATTCATAAAGGCTTTAACTTTCATTACATAATTTATCACCAATACCTTTCCTCTTTTAAATTGAAGAGTATCTAAAACAGGACTGTAACCAATGAAAGTAATAGAAATAACATGCACCAATGAATCGGGAATTTTAAGAGAAAAAGCTCCATTTTCATTAGCAGTAGTTGAGATAAAAGTATTGTCTTTTAAAGAAATATTTGCGCCAAATAGCGTGTCGCCATTTTCACTTTTAATACTTCCTTTTAAGGTTCCTTGTGCAAAAGAAAAGACATTAAGAGAAAAGACAAATACCGTTGTTAGAATTAGGTTTTTCATGGGATGTAAAAAATCTCTAAGTCTCGTAAAAAGAGACTTAGAGATATAGCATGATGATTATTGAATCTTAGTGATTTTCTTTGTTTCAGAGATACCATTTGTAGTCAACTGAAGAAAATATTGTCCGCTCGACAATGTAGACATATCAATCACTTCTTGATGACTTTGATTAACTACATTCAATTCTTTATGTAAAATCATTTTACCTTCAACAGAATAAATAGAATAATTAGCAGAACCAGCTTTGCTAAATTCCACTGTAAGTAAATCGTTGGTAGGATTAGGATAAGCTACAAAAGCAGAAATGTCTTTTGCTACTTCCTTAACGCTAACAGTAGATTCTAAATAACTACATGTTGGTTCGTAAATTTCACCAACTTGTAAATTTGTATTTTCATGAACATAATTTTCTTGTCCGCCACCAGGCGTTCCAATTTGCACATTAAAATCGAATCCAAAATCACCTTTGCAAGTGAACTGACCTACCAACACAATATTTGTATTTGGATCAACGCCAGTTGAACCACCTAAAATATACCATGCACCATCACTAGTTGTAAATGAATTTCCTGCGTCACTAGTGGCGTCAAAAATTCCACCAGTTGGATCGAAACCAATAAAACCTAACACTTTAGGAGTACCTGTAACCATACCATCTTTCACGGTTAAAGGGTCACCAGCTTCAGGATCGATGTTTGTTAAATTTCCATCGGTATTAGATAAAGCACCGTCGGTATCATCTGTTTTTAAAACGCCCATTTTACCAGTACAAACACCACCCACAGAAAAATAAGAATCCAACATCAATGTTGCTTTTCTAACGTTAGCCAAGGTATTGCTTCCCGATGTTTTTCCTCTGTCTTCATCGTTGTAAAAAGTTGAATCAGAATAGATATTTAAATCATGATTTTTATCTCCATAAACCATTTGAAAATTATAACCTGGCAACATATCTACATAGACTCTATATGTAACCGAACCCACAGGGAGTCTGCCAACACTATTTGCTTCATCTGTAGCATCAGAAACATAATATTTCTCTACAATAATTTTTTCTAATCCATTTTGAGCTTGTGTAGAAATACCACACAAAAACAAACCTAAACCGAGTACTATTTTTTTCATAATTGTTATTTTTTATTTTTCTTATTCTTTTTATTTTTCTTCGACTTCTTTTCAATTTCTTTCTCTATTAAGGAAAGTGGAGCGAACAACACTTCTCCTTCCAAGGGCTCGGCATCTTTGTAAACAAACTTCAAAAAATTACCTTCTGGAGTTCCCAATTGCATATTCAAATCAAATGAAATTACACCATCAGTGGTAAGCTGTGCAATTAAAATCTTATTACTGGCAGTCGGTCCTTTCGAACCACTCATCACTCCGCTAATAGCTGCCCAACCACCATCATCTGTGGAAAAAACAGAAGCGGTAGTATCATTATCAAAAAAATTTAGATCAATATTAAAGGGTTTAATAACAGGTAAGTTTCCACTTACGAATCCATCTGCTTTTTCAAATTTTTTATTCTTTAATAAAGAGCCGTTAGAATCTTCTGAAAGCATAACACCGGCATACTGACTGCTTGCAGAATTGATAGTTAACCATGAATCAACAGCAAAATTTGGATTATTTAAATTCAAGTAAAAAACATTATAACCTATCACTGCACCGCATTCTCTATTGTTGTAAAATTTAGTGGTCGTTTTAATGCTTAAAGGATGCCTAGTATCACCATAAATTAATTGTAAAGAATAGTTGGGTTTTAAATCGGCATATATTCTATACGTAATGCTACCTTTAGGTAATTTTGCATCGTTAGTATCCAGCAAATCGCTCACATAATATTTCTCTACAATAATGCCCTCTAAAGCCGATTTATCCTCGGCACTTAGCGTAGACAAATCTTGAGCAAATAATGTGCTGCACAAAATGCAAAGCAGCTGTGCAATGAATAAATGTTGTTTCATAACCTAAAGTTGCTCTATGATTCGCAACAAGCGCAAAATTGCGCATCAAAAGTTTAGTTTAGGCATATGTGATATTATCGTTTGGTTAGCCTTGTGTTAATTTAAAGCACAAAAAAATGAGCAAAATATTTACATTGGGGGGGTTAGCAAACACAGAGTTAAGAAGATGTGAACAAATTAAAAGGAAGAAAAAGGCGAATTGTCATCAGTGTAACTTCCATCTTTTTTTGCCAAGTCGTATTTATAAGTAAAAGTAATTTGATCAGCAGCGGCACCAGAAATGTAATTACTTATGCCATTTTTAGAATATAAATCGTGGCTATAACCAAAGATCATTCCTTTGTACTCTACACCCACCAAAAAAGCGGTTGCGCCCCTCAAGCGGGAATAACTGCCCAAGGACAATTTAATGTTTTCCATTACTCTATAATCTAAACATACACCAGGCATGATCTCTTGCATACCACCTTGCAGATTCAATCGAATGTTGGGAGAAATATCTAGTTTTTTACCACCAATAATTTTAATTCCAGCTTGCACGCCAAACCTTCTTGGAATGTGATAATCGTTAGGTAAAAACGATTTGCTTGGTGAGTTTAAATGGAAGCCCGAGATACCAGCAAAGCAATTTACTTTTCCGCCCGCCTCGAAAATATATGGATTGTAATACCACATCAAGCCAAAACCCACATCGCCGTAAGCTCTTTTGGCAAAAGAATAATCTTCGGTGATGGCATTTGATGCAGAAAATTCGCCATTGATGTACTGCTCATCGAAAGATAAAATAGCAGTGTTTAAAGTCTTTTGTCCGAAACCACCAATTAAGGCAAAACTTAAATTACCGGCTTTCGATAATTTCAAATCGTAACCCACAGCCAATGAAACATCAAATTTTTGAAAAGCACCGCCTTTATCGTTTTGAATGTTAATTGCCAAATCTATCTTTTTGCGGGTTTTTAATGAAAGTGGATAAATAGCTCCCAGCGAAGAGGAGGAATAACCACCATTGATTAATGCCAGCTGACTCTTATGATTTACCATCACTTTTAAAAAGTTATTGGCCCCCATGATTGCCGGATTCAAATTTAAAGGATTGGCATAAGCTTGCGTTAAAAGTGCATCTTGCTGTGCAGATACATTGGCAATTAGCACGGAAAAAAATAAAATAATGAGCAGTAAATTTTTCATCTTAATAAATTAACTAATCCGCGATCGTTGATGATTGTTCCGTCAATTTTATTTCCTTTTACAAAATAAACGTAAGCTCCTTCAGGCACTAATTCTCCTGTGCTTTGTCTTTTTCCGTTCCAACCTTCATCAATGTTATTCGACAAATAAAGTAGCTCTCCAGAGTTATTAAAAATAACCAATTCAAAATCATCTATGCCGTCGCCCCTAACAAACAAAACATCATTTTTACCATTGGCATCGGGCGAAAAAGCTTTAGGAATCCAATATTCATTGCTTTGTACAAAAATGGTGAGGGAACTTGTATCTGTACAACCAAAAATATCGGTAACCGAAACAGTGTATGTAGTAGTGACATCGGGATTCGCCAGCGGATTGAAAACACCTGGATTACTTAATGCAAAAGCTGGCGACCAGCTATACGACACTCCACCACCTGCTTCCAACGAATAAGATTTTCCCTTGGCTATGGTATCGTTATTTCCTAAATAAATTTTTGGCAGTGGATGCACTTCAACCAAAATAGAATCAATTACAGAGGCGCATCCATATCCATTTACCACTAAAGTATAGGTAGTAGTAGAGTCGGGATTGGCCGTTGGATTGGCAACTGTGGTATCATTCAAACCTAAAGATGGCATCCATGTGTATGTTTGTCCGGGAACAAAAGCCCCGCCAATCTTCACCTCTTCGTATTTACAAATTGATTGATCATTAGCTGTTTTAGCTTCTAAAGCATTCGAAGCTACAATAAAAATGGTATCACGAGCAGCACAATTTGTTGCATTGTTGGTTACAACAAGAATATAGTTGGTAAACCCTTTTGCAGGAAAAGTTACTGGATTGGAAATTTGCGCATTGTTTAAACCTGCAGAAGGAATCCAGCTATAAGAGTTTCCAGCGATGGCAGGAGCACCCATCGCAATAACATTGCTGCCACAAACACTGGTATCATTACCCGCAAATGCAATAGGCTGATCAAACAAAACTAGAGTATCTGTTTTACTGTTTGAACATTCTCCATCACTAACACTTAATGTGATTCCTTTTTTTCCGCCCAACAGGTAAACAACACCCGCTACATCTTTTGTTGCAGCAGTTAAAGGCAAAGCATCTGCATCAAAATTCCAATTGTAAGTCCAAGTGCCATTGCTGCTTGTTTTTGTATTTGAACTGCTAAAATCTATTTTACTACCTGCGCAAAGTGACGCGTTACTAATAAAATTGGCAGATGGTTTTTCGCTCACATTTAATATTTGAGTAGCTGTTGCTAAGCAACCCGTAAGGCTATCTGTTGCATTTAAAGTTACGGTTTTAGTTCCTCCATTGATGTAAAAAATATTGACAGGATTTTTAAGGGTATCACTCAAAACATTGGCAAAATTTCCAAAATTCCATAAAAAAGAAACG
>CAMDPJ010000090.1 GCA_945903925.1 Chryseobacterium gleum | reverse complement strand
ATCGGCCTTGGCTTTGGCTTCAGCTTCTTCTTTGGCTTTTTTCTCTGCCTCAAACTTATCTTTTAGCTCCATCTCCTCGGCTTTCTTCTGGTATCGAAATTTTTGCGCCTCTATTCTAATTCTAATCTTCTCTTTTTCGTCTTCTAGTTTTCTTTGATACTCCTCCTCTTCTTGCTTCGCTTTTAGTTTAGATTCTTCTTTGAATTTCAACACTTTATCTTTTAGCTCAAACTCTCTTTTATTGATTGCATCTAATTTCGCTTGCTCCTCCACACTTAATTTTTTATTTTCAATCAACTCCTTTTCCTTCTCTATCTTAGTGTTGATTTTAGCTAATTCCTTCTCATTTCTTTTGCGCGCTGCATCTTCGGTTTCTTTTTTGTTTTTATCTACACTCGACTTATTCAAATCATTTTGAATTTTACTTTTCTGCTCGTCATATTCCTTAAGCTTTTCCAATCTTTCTTTGGCTTGTTTTTCAGCATCCATCATTTGATTTTCCAACTTCTCTTTCTCTCGCTTAAATTTTTCTTGGTCACTTAAAATTTGTTTGTCTTGACTATCTAACCTCTGTTGATATTTATCTTCAATGGCTTTGATTTTCGCCTTTCCTTTCTCTTGCTTGGCCAACAAGTTCAATTGCTTTTGCTTTTCGGCCAATACTAATTTTTCTTTTTGCGCCGCCGCTTCTCGCTCTGCTTTTTCTTTGGATTCCTTCTTCTCTTCCTCCATTTTAATTCTTGCCAATTCGGCTTTTAAATCGGCTTCGCGTTTAGCATCTTGTTTTGCTTTTGCCTTTGCGGCAACTTTGGCTTGTTCCTCTAACTGCGCTTTTTTTGCAGCTTCGGCTTTCTTTTGCGCTTTAAGCTGCACAGCATATTCTTTCTTTTTTTGTTTGGCCGCTTCCTTCTTAATTTTTTCTTGCGCCTTAAGCTGACTCTCTTTCTCCTTAGCTTGCTGTTTTAAATCTACCTGAGCATAGGTGCTGGCAGAAAAGGCAAACACACCCAACATTAACAATAGCATTATTTTAATTTGAGATTTCACTAAAGCCTTCATACAAAAAATGATTTAGACAAATATAATTTTTGAAGCAAGCGATGTAAACAATAAGCTTTGATAGTTATTAACACCATAAAATCGAAAAGCAACTATTACAAATAATTAATTTTACATTTGAGCCATAAGCTAAACAGCCATGGCATTAGATAAAAAAGAACTTTCAACAGGATTCAACTTATTGGTATTTGTTGCTGCACTAGGCTATTTTGTTGATGTGTACGACATAGTGCTTTTCATGATGGTGAAGAAACAAAGTTTGATGGATATAGGCATCACTGCAAAAGCCGACTTGTTTGACACGGGCATATTCTTGCACAATTGGCAAATGACAGGCATGCTGGTAGGTGGTATTTTTTGGGGGGTATTGGGAGACAAAAAAGGCCGACTCAAAGTTTTATTCGGATCAATCATCATGTATTCATTGGCCAATGTTTTAAACGGCTTTGTTCAAGATGTAAATACTTACGCAGTATTAAGATTTTTTGCCGGAGTGGGATTAGCGGGCGAATTGGGAGCAGGCATCACCTTGGTGGCCGAAACAATGACCAAGGAATCGCGTGGAAAGGGAACCGCAATGGTAGCAGCTATTGGTGTGTCGGGGGCAGTTGTTGCCTTTGTAGTGGTAAAGCTTTTCGATTGGAGAACATCCTATTTTGTTGGTGGAGGAATGGGCTTTATTTTATTGGCCCTTCGATTTGGAGTATACGAATCGGCGATGTACGAAAACACTTCTCACCAAAACATTAAGAAAGGAAATTTTCTTAAACTATTCTCAAATTTTCAAGAAGCTAAAAAATACATCAGTTTAATTTTAGTAGCCGTGCCCGTGTGGTATATTGTTGGAGTGATTATGAATCAATCCTCTCAGATCTACGAAGAGCTAAACGCGTCTTTTGTTCCAGAAGATGGAAAAGCCGTTATGTATTGTTACATAGGCTTGGCCTTGGGTGACCTTTGCAGCGGAATATTGAGTCAGGTTTTGAAAAGTAGAAAAAAAGCCATGCTCATTTTCATCATATTCTCGGTGTTAACATGGATTTCATTTTTCACCATTGCCTTACAATCAGAAACATTGTTTTACATCTGTGCTGTAGCATCGGGCTTTGCGGTAGGGTATTGGGCCGTTTTTATTACCACATCGGCAGAAAGCTACGGCACCAACCTACGCTCTACAGCAAGCACCACAGCACCCAACTTTGTACGCGGCGCGCTTACTTTGTTGTTATTGGCTTTTCAGGGCTTAAGCGTGTCTATGGGCAAACCCAACGCAGCAATGATTGTTGGTGCAGTAACTTATGCTTTAGCATTTTTAGCGCTGTACAATTTGAAAGAAACTTTTGGTAAAGATTTGTCTTACAACGAAGAATAAGTAAAACATACTTTTAGAGAGGTCTACTCGCTAAACTTATAACCAACACCTCTTACAGAATGAAAGTAAACCGGATTTTTAGGGTCTGGTTCGAAGTATTTTCTGAAATTCAAAAGGTAGTTGTCAATGGTTCTCGTAGATGGATAAACATCCACACCCCAAATCATTTCTAAAATCAAATCGCGAGATACTACTTCACCTTTCTTCTCTATTAACAGTTTCAATAATTTCATTTCACGCGACGATAAAATGCCTTGCTGATTGTTTATCCCCTTAAATTCATAGGTGTCGAAATTGGCGTAATTTTCACCAAATGAATACTCTGTTAAACCAATATTACCCGCAGGGGCTGAGCGCTTCACCAAAATTTGAACACGCAATAAAAGTTCTTCTAAATTGAATGGTTTTACTAAATAATCATCGGCGCCCGCCTTTAGTCCGGCAATGCGATCTTGTCCGCTATGCTTTGCCGACAACATTAAAATTGGAATTTGCTTATCGGTTAATCTAATGGTTTCGCAAACTTGCAATCCATCTACATAAGGCAACATAATATCTAAAATCACCAAGTTGAAACGCTGTTCCTTGTATAGCTTCAATGCTTCTTTACCATCGCGCGCCACCTTAACTTTAAAGCCTTCCAAATCTAAATTAAGCTGAATCAAATCAACCAAATTCTCTTCATCGTCGACCAATAATATGCGTGTTTCTGCTTCCATTTCATTGCTAAAATAAGCAAAGAAAAATGTAGGTTTGCAAGGAAATGCAAATTGACGATTTAAATAATCATGTTTTAGAACGCACAAAGGCTAGAAAACCCTTTGTTTTGTATCGTTTGTCGGGTGATGAAAAAGTTTTTTATTTAGAAGCCGATGCAGTAAAAGTTCTACCTCAATTTTCTTTAGATACTGCCGGATTTCTTTTTCATCCTTTTGATGCTGCAAAACACAACATTGAATTGATTGAAGGTGAAGCGAACGAGCTTTCTTTAGCAGCATTTAAAGCTACTTCCATTCAAACTGAAGAAATTTCGCAAGAGAACAATCTTCATGTTAGCACTCTCGCAGAATACAAAAATCAGTTCGATTTATTTCAAGAGGAATTTGCGCACAAAAGAATGAAGAAAGCAATTTTATCGCGCATCAAATTGGTGGAGAAAGAGCGATTGAACATTCATTTAATTTTCACTCAGCTTTTAGAGAAATATAAAGAGGCTTACGTTTATTTGTACTACTCGCCCTCTGCGGGATTATGGCTGGGTGCTAGTCCGGAAAAATTTGTTGCCCTACACGAAAATATTTTAGAAACCACCGCCCTTGCCGGCACCATCAGCGAAGGTGAAAACTGGAGCAACAAAGAGATGGAAGAGCAAATGGTGGTGACTCATTTTCTGACCCAAAATTTACACGATTTAGATAGCCTAGAGGCCGATGCGCCAGAAACCATAAAAGCAGGAAATCTTTACCACATAAGAGCCAATATTCGCGGCACATTCAACAAGAACACCAACTTACCCGAACTCATCAACCGCTTGCACCCTACTCCTGCCGTTGGCGGTTTCCCAAAAGCGAAAGCCTTGGAGATGATTGCGTCAACTGAAAAACACGACAGAGAATATTACAGTGGTTTTGCCGGACCAATATCACCCAACAAAAACAGTCACTTCTTTGTAAACCTGCGCTGCGGAAAAATATTCAACAAAGGCATCGCCCTTTTTGTGGGTGGCGGAATTACCAAGTCTTCTGTGGTGGAGAAAGAATGGGAAGAGACAGAGAAAAAGGCTGGGACGATGGTGAGGGTGTTGGGGTAAAAATACAATCCTTTTCGCGATCGAAAAAAAATCGCAAGATTGCATTTTTTAATCGCTGTAAATTGAATCTCAAAAATAAATCCATTAGATTTGATTTCAAGACTAAACAAGAAATGGAATCAATTAAACCTAACGACAATTCCTTCTTTTTCGAAATAAGTGAATTACTTAGCCAAGCTAGAAAAACAGCTTACAAGGCCGTAAACTCCATTATGGTAGAAACTTATTGGAATATAGGCAAACGTATTGTAGAAAAAGAGCAACAAGGACAAAGCAGAGCTGGTTATGGAGATTATTTAATAACGAATTTATCTCGTCACCTATCAAGCAATTTCGGTAAAGGCTTTTCGGAAGCTAATCTCAAGAATATTAGGCAATTTTATGTTGCGTTTCCCGATTTCGACCAATTAGCTACGCAGTGCGTAGCCAATTTAAGTTGGACCAACATTCGACTAATTATGCGCCTAGATGATCCAAAGGAACGGGCATATTATATAGATGAAGCTTCTTCACAAAACTGGAGTTCTCGTCAACTGGAACGCAACATCAAAAGTGGATATTACCATCGTTTACTTTCTACACAAGAAAACACAGCTACCAACGAAACGAACAAATTCAATCCTTCCGATTTTATTAAAGATCCCTATGTTGCAGAATTTCTAGATGTTCCTGAAGATTTAACGGGTAAAGAATCGGTATTGGAAAAAGCATTAATAGGCAATCTTCAAAAATTTTTGCTTGAGCTTGGTAAAGGTTTTTCTTTTGTAGATCGTCAAATGCGCATAAGCACCGAAACTTCGCATTTCTATATCGATTTGGTTTTCTACAATTACTTACTGAAATGTTTTGTGATCATCGACTTAAAAACCACGAAATTAAGTCATGCCGATATTGGCCAAATAGATATGTATGTGCGTATGTTTGATGCACTAAAACGAAAAGAAGATGACAACCCAACTATTGGCATCATCCTATGCGCCGAAAAAGACGAAACCATTGTGAAATATTCTATATTACAAGAAAAAAATCAGTTGTTTGCTGCAAAATATAAAACAGTACTTCCTACGGAAGATGAGTTGGCAGATATGATTGCGGATAGAAATAGGAAATTGATAAATGGATAAGAAATACAAAATGATACTTTTACTATCTATTGGCTGTGTAACGATCTGAAAAAACTGCATTCTAAAATGAAAAAATGAAAAAACTTCTACTCTTTATTCTGTTTTCAAATTCAATTTTCGCGCAGAGTGTTTTTTTACATACCGAAAAATCTCAATATCCTAAAAGAGACACAACGTTCTCTATAACGACGTTTATTAAAAAAGCCGATAGTCTATCAAATAAATATAAAGTTAATGGCTTTCTTCGTGTTGATGTTGAGTATAGTAATAATAGAACTATACTTATTCATTATTCTAACCAAGGAAAATTAACAGAATTCATAGAAACCTTTGAAGACAGCATCTATCAATCCCTTAAAATTCAAGAAAATGATTCCTCATTTACGTTTTCAAAATACAATGGCTTTTATGGGGATCATTATTATAGAGAATTTTACTACCCTAAAGACAGCACCATAGAATATTGGTATTATGGACCGGACGATATACTAAAGAAAGTGCTAAAAATCACAGCTCTAAAAAATCAAAAAAAAGAGAAGGAAACGATATACATAAAGTTTAAAGGAACCACAGAAGAACGCCAATACATTCTAATAAATAACAAATGGGTACTTGAAAAAAGTACGACATATATTGAAGAATAAAAAATGACAGGAAATTCAATCCCCCGACACTACCATACCTCCCCTACTTTATTTATATTTACGCCAAATTAAAGAGACTTGTCCACTTCGAAAGAACACATAAAAAATTTGGTTGATATCTGCTACGCCAAGGGATTGAAGAATATTGTTATCTCTCCTGGGTCGCGGAATGCACCGTTAACCATCGCTTTTAACAAGCACAAGAAAATCAATTGCATTTCGATTATAGATGAGCGCGCTGCGGCTTTTTTCGCTTTAGGAATGGCGCAGCAGTTAGGTGAACCTGTGGGTATTGCTTGTACTAGCGGAACTGCGGCTTTGAATTACGCTCCTGCAATTGCAGAGGCTTATTACCAAAAGATTCCTTTGGTGGTTTTTACTGCCGATAGACCGATGGAATGGATTGATCAGGTGGACGGACAAACCATTCGTCAGCAAAATATTTACAGCAATTACATTAAAAAGAGTTTTCAGTTGCCGCAAGAGCCTTCGCATGCCGATGATTTTTGGTATGCATCGCGTATTGTTTCTGAAGCTATTGAAACGGCTAAGTTTCCTGAGTTTGGTCCGGTACACATCAATATTCCTTTGCGTGAACCTTTGTACCAAAGCAAAGAATACAAACCAAACGCTCAAAATACTTTTGAAACCATTAGCACTCAACTTTCTTTGCCAAACGACAAAATAGCTGAATTGCAAAAAGAATGGAAAAAAGCAAAGAAGGTTTTAATCATCACTGGTTTATTAAAACCAAACAAAAAGATCAACGATTCTCTAAATAAAATAGCCAAACAAGACAAAGTGGTGGTGCTTACTGAAACTACTTCGAACTTATTTGGCGAAAATTTCAACCGCAGTATCGACCGATTGATCATTAGCATTGAAGATGAAGGTGCGAAAGAATTTATTCCTGATTTGCTCATCACCATTGGCGGACCAATAGTCTCTGCTAAAGTGAAGTCTTTCTTTAGAAAAAATCAACCTCAAATTCATTGGCACATCAACGCTTCAAACGATTATGTAGATACTTTTAAATGCTTGAGTAAGATTATTCCGGTAGCGCCAGAGCAGGTTTTACCGCACTTTGAAAAGCTGGGCAACACCAAAAGCGAGTACCGCGATTTGTGGATTAGCAAAGACAGAAAACTCACCTCTATCTTTACGAAATTTTTAGAGAAAATTTCTTTCTGCGATTTAAAAGCTTTCGACATCATATTAAAAAATATTCCAGCTAAAACCGATGTTCAATTGGCCAACAGCACTCCTGTTCGCTACTCGAATTTGTACAATACTATGGCCAACAGAAATTTGTTTGGCTATAGCAACAGAGGAACAAGCGGTATTGACGGAACCATTAGCACTGCTGCAGGTGCGGCTTATTCGTCGGAAAAACTGACCACTGTAATTAGCGGTGATTTATCTTTTTTCTATGATAGCAATGCTTTGATGAATCAGCACCTACCTCAAAATTTACGCATCATCATCATCAACAACGGCGGTGGAAATATCTTTAGAATTATCGACGGTCCGTCGCAAACCGATGTACTAGAGCAATTCTTTGAAACAAAACACAACTGGTCGGCAGAATTTATTGCCAAAGCTTTTGGCGTAGATTATTACCTTTGCAAAGAAGAAAAAAGCTTGCAAAAAACTTTAGATACAGTTTATGCTGCTGCTTACAATCAATGTTGTGTGGTGGAAATTAAAACACAAGGAGAAAAAAACACAGAAATACTATTGCAATACTTTGATTATTTAAAAAAGAATTAAAATGGCAACAAGAAACTGGACTACCATAAAAGATTACGAAGACATTAAATTTGAGTTCTTCGAGGGCATCGCAAAAATCACCATCAACCGTGAGCAAGTGTACAATGCATTTCGCCCGGAAACAAACATGGAAATGCTGGAAGCAATGGATGTTTGCCGTGAACGTGCTGATATTAATGTGGTTGTTTTTACTGGCGCGGGTGACAAAGCTTTTTGCTCGGGTGGTGATCAAAATGTAAAAGGAATTGGTGGATATATTAGCGAAGATGGAACGCCACGCTTGAACGTTTTAGATCTGCACAAGAAAATTCGCTCACTACCTAAACCGGTAATTGCGATGGTGAATGGATATGCTATTGGTGGCGGACATGTATTACACGTGGTGTGCGATTTAACTATTGCGAGTGATAATGCTCGTTTCGGACAAACCGGACCGAAAGTTGGTTCTTTCGATGGCGGTTTCGGTTCATCATATTTAGCGCGTCACGTAGGACAAAAAAAAGCACGCGAGATTTGGTTCTTGTGCGAACAATATACTGCCAAAGAAGCAGAAAAAATGGGCATGGTGAACAAAGTTGTTCCTTTGGCTCAACTAGAAGACACCACTGTTGAATGGTGCAAAACGATAATGAAGAGAAGTCCGCTTGCCTTAAGAATGATTAAAGCATCTCTTAATGCAGAACTAGACGGGCAACAAGGCATCATGGAATTGGCTGGTAACGCTACTCTTCTTTACTATTTAACAGAAGAAGCGCAAGAAGGTAAAAAAGCTTTCTTGGAAAAACGCGATCCTGATTTTCAACAATATCCTAAGTTTCCATAACCCTTCGTCATTGC
>CAMDPJ010000089.1 GCA_945903925.1 Chryseobacterium gleum | reverse complement strand
CGTGCACCAATTTGGCGCATTTCCACACGAACACGAAAGTTTTCGGCATATTGTTTAATGAGCTGACGAAAGTCTACGCGACCATTGGCCGTATAGAAAAACGTAGCTTTCGAACGATCGCCTTGAAACTCAACATCGCCAATCTTCATTTCCAATCCAAGATCGATGGCCAGTTTTCTGGCTTTTTGCAATGTTGCTTTTTCCAAAGAAATAGCTTCATTCCATTTTTCAATATCTGCTTGTTTGGCTTTACGATAGAGCTTTTTCATTTCGCTCTCGGGAAATTTACGCTTGCTCATCTGCAATTTCACGAGTTCGCCAGTTAAAGAAACTGTGCCAATATCGTGACCCGGTGAAGATTCCACCGCCACTGCATCTCCAATGGCCAAAGGCAATTTATCTACATTCCAGAAATAACTTTTTCTGTCGTTTTTAAATCGCACTTCCACACCGTAGTAAGGCTCTTCTGTTGAAGGAATCGACATATTGCTTAACCAATCGAAAACGCTGAATTTATTGCATCCTTGAGCAGCACACTGTCCCTTGTTGCCGCACCCTGTGGGTACGGCATTCGTATTACCTCTTCCTGTTTCGCATCCGCTGCATCCCATATTTTAGTTTTAAAGTAGGCTAAAATACAAAATAAAACGGTAGGGGCGAATTGAATTCGCTCACATGTGTTTGTTGATATTTCGGAGGTAAGTAGGGAATAGAATTCGCCCTCTATATTGACTGTAAAACAGCGTCCACCAATCCCAATTCTCCCGTAATTTTTGGTTGAGTGTAATTTCTAACACCAAAGAGCTCTAATTCTTTGGCTGTTGTTGGTCCGATAGCCACCACTTTTTGGTTTTCTTGCAATGGATATTTAGTGAAGTAGGCGCGCACGCTGCTCGGACTAGTCATTACCAAAACATCGCAAAAAGGAATATCGAATTCTACTTTCTCTAAGGTCTCGTATGTAGGAAAATCTAAGGCTTGTAATGGGTTGGCAAAATATTGTTGAATCGTTCTGCGTGTTATGTTTGAAACAGGGAAAAGAGCCAAGCCATTTCCTACTTTTTTAGCGAATGCTTCACCCACTTTTCTTACGTCGACATCGTTGCCAACGAAATCGATTTTAGAAACATGTTTTACCACTTCTTGGTAGGTGCCGCTTCCTACACAAGCAACTTTTCTATCTGAGATATCGGGATTTTTCTTGAAGAAAAAACGAGCCGAATTTCTGCTGGTGAAAAATATCCAATCGCTCTTCGGAACATCAGTAAAATCAATGCCTTTAAAAGCAATTAATGCTTCGCCAATTACTTCAACATTCTGCCCTAAAAATGCTTTGTTGAATAATGAATCAGGAGAGATTTTTTTAGAAACGAAAACTTTAAACGCAGGTTTTTCATGATGAATTTTTTGTAAAATCTCATCTGCCAAAACCTCATGATTTTCATTTTCAGCATACACTCTCTTCACCTCACCCTCACTCTTCCCCAACGCTGCCCATGTTTTAAAAATGCCGTTTTCGTGAATACAATGAACACCCAGTGGAAGCTGGCAACCACCTTGCATTTTATTCAATACTTTGCGCTCCACTGCAATTTCTTTTTGCACTTGTGGAACATTCATCGCTTGTAAAACAGTATCTAATTCTTTGTCGTTTTCACGAATTTGCAAAGCCAAAACACCTTGTGCGGGTGCAGCAACAAATTCGCGTGGGTCGAGACGCAATTCTTGTAAATCGCTTACATCTAATTTCAGTCTTCGAACTCCAGCAGCAGCTAGAACAATGGCATCGTATTTACCATCGCGTAATTTCTGAATTCGGGTAGGAACATTTCCGCGCAAATCATTAATCACTAAGTCGTTTCTGAAAGCTAGTAATTGTGATTTTCTTCGTGCTGAAGAAGTACCAACAATGGCATTTTCTTTAAGCGATAAATTTTTTGAGGGCTCGAAATGTGATTTACGAATGAGTAAGATATCTGCAGGGTCTTCGCGTTTGGAGACACAAGCAATTTTTAATCCTGCGGGTTGTTCTGTTTCTAAATCTTTGTGAGAATGTACTGCTAAATCAATACTTCCAGCCAACAATTCTTCTTCAATTTCTTTGGTGAAAAATCCTTTGCCTTCAATTTTATCGAAGCTTAGATTTTGAATTTGATCGCCTTTGGTTTTTATGATTTTAAGCTCAACTGTTTGTCCGAGAGATTCTAATTGTGCCTTAACGTGGTAGGCTTGCCATAGTGCAAGGTCGCTGCCGCGAGAACCTATGGTGATGGTTTTAGGTGAGCTCAACTTAATTCGTTTTATTCAACATGATTTCTTTGGCCATGATCATGGGGCCACTGATGTATTTTTTCTCCATGTAAGCCAACACTTTGTCTAGAACTTCTTTTGAATGCTCATCTAAAGATTGAATGTCCTTGGCGAAAACATTTTCTACGGCGTGTTGGCGAATTTCTTTTACTTTTTGAGGCACTTGATGCATGGCTTTCACCACCTGACGCTCGGCAAAAATATCTTGAAATTCTATGCAATTGCTGTTGATGATATCGTGGCACAGCGACAATTCTTTTTCTCTTTTGCGCATGTTATCTTCGGCCTTTTCTTTTAAGCTTTCGATACCGATGTAATGTATTGGGAATTGAGCCAACACTTCTGCGTCAATATCGGCAGGTAAGGCTAAATCGATAACAATTTTCTTGTTGTTTTCGCCCGCCAATAATTTCTCGTACAAAGCACTTTTAACAATAGGTTCTTCAGAGCCAGTGCAGGTAATTAGCACATCAAAACTTTCTGTTCTGTTGTGCAATTCATCTAATGAAAAAGCTTTTCCTTTCAGTTGTTCAGCTAATTTTTCTGCCTTTGAAAAAGTACGGTTGTAAATGGCGAAATTCTCGAAGCCATGTTTGCTTAAGAATTTGGCCATGTTGGTATTGGTTTCGCCCGCGCCAATGATGATGAAACGAGCGTTATTTTTTAAATTGAATTCGCGTAATGTTCTGTAGGCCAAAGAAACTACTGAAACCGGATTTTTAGCAATATCGGTTTTAGTGTAAACTTCTTTTGCTGCTTGAATGGTGTGCTTGATAGCCAAACGGATAGTATCACCCGTTAAATTTAGTTGAGAGCATTCTTCGTAGGCGTTGCGCACCTGCGTGATGATTTCTCTTTCGCCAATCACCAATGAATCGAGTGAAGAAGCCAAATGAAAAAGATGTTTTAATGCCTCTTCGCCTTCGTAAACAGCGCAATTGTTTTCCATCCACTGCGCATCGGCAGCAGGATTGAACGAAGTAAAAAATTTATGAAGGAAAGGTTTGTTGGTTTCTTCGCTGCTTACAAAAACAAATTCCACTCGGTTACAAGTGGAAAGGTACATTAATTCATCTACGCCGCTAAGATTTACCAACTGCTTTAAGCGTGCTTCTCTCTGAGAATCATCTAAATGCAACAAACCAATACTGTTGATATCGGTTGTTTTGTGTGTAAATGCTATAATTTTTAATTCCCTCAATTGCGCCGCAAATCTAATATTTCCCAACAAATATCAACAACGTAGCGCTAGCCTATGTCATACTATTGTCAATAGGAAAACTGATTAAAGTTAGATGATTTTATCCAAATCCCCGGGTGTATCAATACCTATCGACTCAAATTCGGTAACGCTTACGGTGATAGTATAGCCTGCTTCAAGCCAACGCAGTTGCTCTAAAGATTCAATGTTTTCGAGGGCAGAGGGAGGTAGTTGGGTGATTTCCTTAAGTACATTGGCGCGGTAACCATACAAGCCAATATGGCGATAGTAGGGATGATTTTCTACCCACTGTTCGGTGTCCACCGATTTTTGGCCGGGTATAGGCAAGCGCGAAAAGTACAAAGCCTTCATCTCTTTATTGAAAACCACTTTCGGTAAATTGATGTTGAGCAAATCATCGGTAGTATCTATTTTTTTAACGAGCGTAGCGATTTGCGTTTGCTCGTTTTTAAAACATTCAATCAATTGTTCGAGCTGTTCGGGCTGAATGAAAGGTTCATCGCCTTGCACATTCACGACTGCATCGTATTGCTCTACTAGTTTCGACAAAACCTCGGCACAGCGGTCGGTACCCGATGGATGATTTTCGTGGGTCATCATTACCTTTCCGCCAAAGGCTTTCACGTGTTTTAGTATTCTTTGGTCGTCGGTAGCCACTATCACATCGGTAAAGCTTTTACATAGTTTAGCCTGTTCGTACACACGTTGTATCATGGTTTTCCCCTTAATATCTACTAAGGGTTTTCCCGGAAAACGGGTTGATGCGTAGCGAGAGGGAATAACAGCGAGAATTTTCATATTGATTTACTTTGCGGTATCTGCAGATGCGTTTTCACCTTTTCTGAAGTCGCCTGGCGCAATACCTGTTTCTGTTTTAAAAACACGATTGAAATGCGTTACGTTGTTGTAGCCAACAGAGTAAGCAATTTCAGAAATAGTACCTTCACTTTCTTTTAAAAGTCGCTTGGCCTCAGTCATTCTAATGTTGTTGATGTGCTGTTTAAAAGATTGTTTGCACTTGGTTTTTATGATGCTAGATATTTTATTTTCGGCAATACCTGTTTCGGCATTTATGCTAGAAAGAGATAAATCGGGATTAGAATAATTGTTGGCGATGTAATGGAAAACCTTGTTTTCTAAAAAATCATTGCCGGTATGCATTTCGGGCGCAGTTTTGTAAGGTAAAAAAACTGTTTTTTTGCGTTTCACATAATCTATAATCAGTGCTGCACTTCCAAGGGAAATAGTTAAAAACAGCAGGTAGAGGTAATAGAAATTAACTTTTTTTAAATACAAATCATACACAGTAATATTGGCGCTTACACCAGCTTTGGCATTTAATCCTTGTCCTATGTTTATAGATTGCATTTTTTCAAAAGTGCATTTCAATTTACCACTATTTTCTATGGCATTTTCGGTATACCACCATTCGGGAACTGTAAATTTATCTAGCGAAATTTCATATTCACCATTTATTTTTTCATCTTTTAAATCGCAGATATGGCTCACATAAGAATTGGGTTTTCCGTATTGAGAAGCGCCATCGCAAAACACGCTAATGTCTATAGGAATCATGATGGCCTTATTGGCTTTTAGTTTAATTACTAGCGATTCATAGGCGCTAATATCAAGGTAATTGCTATCTACTTTGTTTTGAAAATACATTCCTACAAAAGGATATTCTATTTTGTTGCCCAAGGTGTAATTCATAGAGGCAAATTTCCCCGAGTCTATCTTCAATTCTATAGCCGAATTTCCTCCTTCTGAGTTGTCGGTATAAGAAGCTACTTTAAAAGAATTGTTGTTTGGAAATAGATTTAATTTCTGTTCCCTGAAAAAGAAGGTAAGGGTTGAAAGCAAAAAGCCAACAACGAAAATATAAAATGCAGTTTTTTTGTAATTCAGTGTCATTGATAAGTGGGGAGCAATGCTAGTAAAGATATAATTTTCTGAAGATATAATTTAAAAAAAAGAGGCTGATATTCTTCAGCCTCTTTTTTTTAAATTATATAAAACCAATCGAGAAAACATTGTTGTGTTAAATTGAATTTTAAAAAAATGGACGGCTCTTGGGAAGAGACCGTCCGTTCATTGGGGGATTCAATCTACTTTTCTTGAAACAAATTGAAGGATATAATTTACTGTAGGGTAGCATATTGGGGTGACAAGCGCCGGCGGATTAAAAGAGAAATTAGGAATTAAGGAAGAGGGGGTCAATTACCGATCTTATTTCGAAGTTGCAAACCCTTAAAATGCGTAGCCTATAGCTATGCCCATGTCTATAGGCAAGCAATACAGCAATTTGAACAATTCAGATGATTCTGACTTAGATGGGTAACTTTTTTGTGAAAATCTCGGACCAATAAAAGCATCAAAACTTATTCCCGATGCAGTTAAATTTTGGTATCCAACACACATTGATAAGCCATATTCATTAATTATTTCTCTTTCTGGAGTTTTGTCGGTCACATAGGTATAATGCCCTTTTAGCTGAAAAAATAAGCCATCAAAAGTAGTTGAGTTATTGCCTATGTACATTCTTGAATAAGGCTCTATTCTATAGCCTAAGTATCTATTCATAAAGAAAGAACCAATGGCTCCAGTACTTAGCTTTTCACTTAATTTTCTTTCGTATTGAAATTTGAAACGCGAAGGAAAGAAGTTTCCTGTATGCATTTTTACTACGTTCATTTGGGCGCTGGTTGTTGCACTTATCAAAGCCAAGAGCAATAAGATGTTTATTTTATTTTTCATAGCAATGAGCTCATGATCATCGAATTATCTACTAATCTCTTGAAAAAATAAAGCCCCATTTCGTTCTTCTATCTGTTTAAAAGGCTCTTCTTTTAAAATTAAAAATCCGTCTAAGTCAATAAAGTCAATGTTAGCGCAAAGGTGCATCGCACTGCCAATACCTACACTTGTTTCTACCATACAGCCTATCATGGTTTTTAAATTTCTTTTTCTAGCCTCATTAATAATGCGCAAACCATTGATATAACCTCCTGCTTTCTGCAATTTCATGTTTACGCCATGAAACTGTTGCGCAATGGAATCCATATCGGGGTTATCGGTAATCGATTCGTCGCCCATCAGCAAGACGGAGCTTTTGGGTTTTAGCTGCTTGTATTCCTCAACTTTAGAGGAAGGCATAGGTTGTTCTAAAAACGCGATAGGGTATTTTTTAATAAACGCGATGTATTTAAGCACTTCGTCGGGATTTTGAAAAGTCTCATTCCCATCAATCATGATTTGTTGTTTCGATACTTTAGAAATTTCTTTCAAGGCATCTACACCGTTTTCGGCATTGATTTTAAGTTTCACATATTTAAAACGCTGCAAATCGTGTTTTTTATAAAAATCACACATTTCCCCAATGGGCATGATAGGCATGGTAAAGGCTGTACATATTTCTTTGGCTTTGGGAATAGTTAAATATTTTTCTACTTCATTTCTACTCCAAAAATTAATGAAGGCCGATTCGATGCCAAAGCGCAAAGAATTGCATGTTGCTATTTTTTGAAATAGAGAATGCAGCATTTCCACGTTTTTAATGGCAGATAAACCAGCGCTTATCAACTGATGAAATTGCTCAATAATTAGTTCGGCACTTTCACCATAACGCACATTGGGCGCTGCTTCCCCTAGTGCCTCAAATTGCCCATCACTCAATCTAATAAAAAAATTCCTTTTAAAATCAGAGGCGTTGCGCGCTATCTTCCAAGTAAATTTCAGTTCTAATGTTTTTTCTTCTAGGCTAATGTTCATCATCTTGCTAAAATAGAAAAAGCCCAAAGCATTTTAATACTTTGGGCTTTTCATTTTATGATTGTTGATCAGTAAGCTACTGCTTCCAATTCAAATCTTGTTAGGTTAACGAACATATCTATTCTATCGCGAACCTCACTGTAAGTCAATGTTTCCATTCTTTTTGTTCCAAAATCTTGCACACAAAAAGATGCCAAAGCCGAACCGTGAATTACCGCACGTTTGAAATTGTCGAAAGAGATATCGCCAGTTTTAGCGATATAACCAATAAAACCACCCGCAAAAGTATCGCCAGCACCGGTAGGGTCAGCAACATCGGCCAAAGGAAGAGCAGGCGCGAAGAACATTCTTTCTTTATCGAACAGCAAAGCACCGTGCTCACCCTTTTTGATGATTAAGTACTTCGGACCCATTTCTAAAATTTTGTGTGCGGCATTGATCAATGAATATTCACCTGTTAATTGGCGAGCTTCTTCGTCATTTACGGTAACCACATCTACCATAGAAATGGTTTGTTTCAATTCTTCTAAAGCAATGTCCATCCAAAAGTTCATCGTATCCATAACGATTAATTTCGGCCTCTTAGTCATACTTTTAATTACTTTTTGTTGAATAGCAGGAGCTAAATTTCCTAGCATTAAGTATTCGCAATCTTGGTAAGAAGCAGGCATCTCTGGGTCAAAACCAGCCAATACATTTAATTCGGTAACCAAAGTATCGCGAGAGTTCATGTCGAAATGATATTTTCCCGACCAAAAGAACGTTTTTTCCCCTTTTTTGATCTCTAAACCTTCTAAATCGAAATTATTTTGTTTTAACATATCAATTGCTGTTTGCGGAAAATCATCTCCAACCACTGCAATTAATTTTGGTTTTTGTCCGAGTTTTGCGGCCGACAAACCCACGTACGTAGCCGATCCGCCAACGATTTTGTCTGTTTTTCCAAAAGGGGTTTCTATAGCATCAAATGCAACTGTTCCAACGATAACTAAGCTCATGATAAATTTTTTTTGCGTTTGTGGGTGCTAATATATTGCATAATTCCAAACTTTGAACTATTATTGCACTCCGTTTTTCGGAACTAGTTCTTTTGAAACAGTAAAATTAAGATAAATTCTTCCTTAGCTCAGCTGGTTAGAGTCCCGAATCTCGGGATTAATCAGAAGGGTGCTTGGTTAAGTCCAAGAGGGAGAGCAAGATTGCCAGCGTTTTCTTCTATTATAAGAGGATAAAAATATTTTCTTCCTTAGCTCAGCTGGTTAGAGCATCTGACTGTTAATCAGAGGGTCCTTGGTTCAAGTCCAAGAGGGAGAGCAGAAGTCCTTTCGAGTAAAATCG
>CAMDPJ010000088.1 GCA_945903925.1 Chryseobacterium gleum | reverse complement strand
ATAGAATGGGAATAAGAAAAATATTTGTGATGTGGGTGCTTTTTGCGAGTACCTTATCCTCTTGCACAGCGCAAAAAGACAGCATGGTTGTAAAAGAGGGTAAAGAATTTTACTCGGTTAAAGTTACGCCAAAGCTTACTTTGTACAGCTTAAGCAAAAAGTATAAAGTTCCGCAAGAAGCTATTAAAGCTGCGAATGGCGGATTGGCCGAAGGTTTAAAAACCGATTCTTATGTATTCATTCCTGCACTTCCAAAAGAAGAGAAGAAAGAACAAAGAGAGGACAAAGTAGATGAAGGATTGAAGAATTTAAACGATATCATCAAAAATGAAGTAGAGACATTTGTACCTAAATTGCCCAATGAAAAATGCCCAACGCCAAATTCTAAAAATCTAAAAGTTGGTTTCATTTTACCTTTTCAGTTGAACCTTTTAGATACAATTCGTGCAAGAAAAAACGAATACCAAGATTTACAAATTCCTATGGCTATTCAGGTGTTTTTAGATTTTTATGAAGGTAGCTTGATTGCATTGGATAGCTTGAAAAAAATAGGATATCATATTGATGCGTATGTTTATGATGATAGAGGTGATACCAATGTTTTGAAACAAATTATTCAACGTGAGGAGATTGCTAAATTGAATTTAATTATTGGTCCGGCCAACATTGAATGTTTCAAAATTGCTTCAGAATATCTTAAAAACAAAAAAATTTATTTAATTTCTCCTTTCTCTAAAAATGCCGAGATCGTAGATGAATTTACCAATTCGGTAAAGATTGTTCCTGCAAAAAATAGTTACTTAGAATCTATAGCAAAACATGCTTTAAAGAATTACAAAGGAGCTCATTTTATTGTAATTGGAGATAGAGAAGAAAGCAGAAGAAATGCCGATTTCATTGAAGCTAAGTTTGCTGGTGAAATGGTAACAGTTACTAAATTGTATTTCGAGCCAGGCAAGTTAACCTTATCTGTTGAAGCCTTTTTAGCTAAGTTATCAAAGGAGCAAACGAATGTGGTAATTTATCCATCCGACAATGAAAGTTTCATCACTAAGTTTTTAAACAGCATGTCGAAACACACCAAAGATTACCAGTTTGCAGTTTACGGTATGGAAGGATGGCAAGAATATGCAAGTGTTGATGTTACACATTTTCAGGAGTTAAAAGTGCATATTCCATCGATGTATTTAAGCAGATACGATTCTCCTTATATCGACAATATGATATATGCTTATGTACATCGTTTTAAAACCGAACCATCTCAATATGCCTTTTTGGGTTTCGATTTAACGGCTATTTTCTTGAAGGCCTTAAACAATAATTCGAACTTAAAAAATGATGCTTTCTTAAATCAGAAATTTAGAGGAATGATGCAAGATTATATTTTCGTGAAGAAATCTGATAACAGCGGATTTGAAAACACTTCTGTAGGTATGATGGAGTTTAAAAATTACCAATTGGTGTTGATCAATGAGTAACACAAACTTTAAGTTAGATACCCAAATTTTCTTTAAAAGTTTACAAGAAAACATTTGCGCTGCTTTAGAACAAGAAGACGGAACAGGTAAGTTTATTCCGCATCTTTGGGAACGTGATGGCGGTGGTGGCGGACGAAGCATGGTGCTTCAAGAAGGCGCTGTGATTGAAAAAGGAGGTGTTAATTTTTCGGCGGTAGAAGGTGAGTTGCCCGAAAATATTTCGAAGGCTTTAGGCGTAAAATCAAATCATTTTTTTGCTACTGGAGTGTCGATAGTTATTCATCCGCACAATCCTTTAGTACCCATTATTCACATGAACGTGCGCTATTTCGAAACATCAATTGATGGTAAGGTAGAAGAGCAATGGTTTGGCGGAGGTATAGATTTAACGCCTCATTACGTGAATAAAGAACAAGCCAAATTTTTTCATCAACAATTGAAAAACACTTGTGATAAATTCGGCACTGAGTTCTATTCCGATTTTAAAAAATGGGCCGATGATTATTTCTTTATCAAGCACAGAAATGAAACGAGGGGAGTGGGTGGTGTTTTTTTCGATAGATTAAAAACTACCGATAAATACAGCATGCAAGATAGATTCGAGTTTGTTAAGGCCGTGGGCAATACTTTTTCGCCAACTTACACCAATTTGATGAACATCAATAAAGACAAAACTTTTACCGAAGCCCAAAAAAACTGGCAATTGATTCGTCGTGGAAGATACGTAGAATTCAATTTGGTGTACGACAAAGGAACCAAGTTTGGCTTAGATACAAATGGTAGAATAGAATCGATATTGATGAGTTTGCCTAAAATGGCTTCGTGGCCTTATGATCCTCAATTTGACGAAGGTTCTAAAGAGAAAGAAACACTTGATTTGCTAGTAAAAGGAATCGATTGGGTAAGTTAGTTTAGAATTTAGCAAGCACCCTAAAATTTAGTAATCTTCCTGTAAGATGGTTGGGCACAGCGTATTGGGTATTCGACACATCTTTAATCCATAAATAACTCACCGTATTCTGGATATCTAATAAGTTGAATACTTCTAGTCTAAACATTAAATTATCGCAAAAACGAAGTAAACTGGTAGGTTTAATCGCCAATAGTTTTTTACCTCTTCTAAATTTTTTCTCTTGAATTAATTCATAAGAAAAACCAATATCAACTCTTCTGTAATCTTGTATTCTGAAAGCATTTCTGTATTGAACAGAGTTCATTTGTCCGAAAGGATAACCAACCCCATAAGTTAAATTCAAATGCAATTTAAATGCAGGAAATCTAGGCATTTCATCTTGAAAAAATACACTCACATTTACGCGCTGATCGGTAGGGCGGTAGATGTAACCAGGATTTACTATAACGCTATCGGCAACAACATCACTGGTAGCAAATCCTCCATTTATTTCTTCCCCATTGGCATTGAATTTTCTGTAATAATAATCGTCGTTGATGTTTTCTTTGGTGGTCATGTAGGTGATACTAAACCAAGACTCTAAGCCTTTTACAAATTCACCATTCAATCGTGCTTCTATACCTCTTGCGAAACCACGGGCATTGTTTTTTCCATAGTAGTTTATTTGCACTTGATCTACGTTGTAGGGAATAAGGTTGTACATGTCTTTGTAGTAGGCTTCGGTAGCTAGTTTGAACGGACGATCCCACATATAAAACATCATGTTCATGGCAGCACCATATTGAATAGATGTTTGCGCCATCACTCCGCTTTGTAGCTCAAATTCTAAGTTTCTTAGTTCCTTGTACAAAGGTGGTTGTTGGTAAACACCCATATATGCTCGGTAAGAGAAGCGCAAGGAATCGTTGATTTTGTTGGATGGAACGAAGGAAATGCTTGCGCGCGGACTCACTACCAACTGCTTGTTGTAATCCCAATAATTGGCTCTAACACCGGCAAAAACAGAAAGGTCTCTACCCGTTTTTTTGTTTTCTAGGATTGTCCAATTGCGTTGTAAAAATGCGCTATATCTATTCGTTTGTAAAGTGTTTTTGGCCTGAATCAAAACAGGAAGAATAATTTCATCTGTGCTTTTAGGCAACGAGTAACCCGCAGAATCTAAGTATTGCCATTCCTTGTAAGAAGCATCTACCATTTCTATTTGGTATTTCAATCCATAAAGAAAAGAACCATTGTTCATTTTGTATTCGTTGAAATTTTCGAGGTTGATAATGGTGGATTTTAGCTTACTTCTAGTATGATTTAAGAAGCCGCCTGTACCCAAGTTAAAAGCCACTTTACCGAAATCGGTGCTGCCTAAATCTGTTTCCAGTTGATTGAGTGCATATTGCCCTTCAATATCGAATGCAACTTGCTCGTATGAGTTGAAAGCCGATAGGGTAAATCGTGATTTTAATCGATGATTTGGGTTGTATTCTGCAGATAAGGCACCAAAATAACTTTCAAAAATATCGTTCTCTTGTCCGTCAAAATATACTTTCATCTCAAAAGCATTGTTGATGCCGCCAAAACGTGTAGTCCTGTTTTCGGGAATAGAGATGTATTGATTACGCGCTACATTTCCCAAAAACGAAATATCCCATTTTTCGCTCAAAGGATAGGTGATGTAGCTTTGAAAATCGATGAAGTTTGGTCTGTAAGTTCCTTTGGTGTCGCTAGTGTTTAAAAGGTAGGCATTTGATTTCTGACGGAAGCCCAAAAGATAAGTCCCTTTTTTATTTAAGGTTCCTTCGGTGTGCGCTCGAAAGCCCAAAAAACTAAGGTTAAGAGAGCTGGCTAACGAATCGGGACGCTTATAAGTAATGTCTAAAACACTCGACATTTTATCGCCGTAACGCGCTTCAAATCCACCTGCATAAAAGTTAATGTTGTCTACCATATCGGCATTCACAAAGCTCAAACCTTCTTGCTCACCGGCACGCACCAACATGGGTCTAAAAATTTCAATGCCATTTACATAAATTAAATTTTCATCGAAATTTCCTCCACGTACCGAGTACTGACTGCTTAACTCATTGTTGCTGCTTACGCCAGGTTGTGATTTTACAATATCTAAAGCATCACCACCTGCAGAGGGAAGATTGTTTAGATGCTTGCTGTTTATTTTTATGCCTCCCGATTGCTTTTTCACATCAACATTAACCACAGCGTTAATCAATAAGCTACTTTCCATAGTAAGGTTTAGTTTGGTTCTAACCTTGGCATTTATTTTAATGGAAATAGGGTTGTGGGCAACATGCGAAAATTCAAGAGTAATGTTTTTGTTGGCTGGAATAGCGAATGTAAAATAGCCCAAATCGCTGGCGGTAAAACTTTCACGTGTTTCTAAAACATAGATACTAACGTTGCCAATTTTTTTACCTGCAGAATCTAAAGCGGTGCCATATACTTCAACTTTATCTTGCGCTTGAAAGTTAAAACACAAAAATAGAAAAGCGATGATATGAAAAAATCTACTTTTCAATTTTTAGTTCTCCGTTTTTCCACGCTCTTAAAAAAGAGGCCCAAGCAATAGGATTTAGCAAATTATTAGGCGGAATTTGGCCGCCATAATACAACTTACTTTTTGCTTGATTTTGTATGTATTTATGATTTAAACTAGCGTCGGCTTTGTATTCAGAATTGGTAACTTCCACGCGTTTCATGTTGCGCTGAGCATATTCGTAATCGCCTTCGGGAATAGCTTTGTTTTCAAAAGCATATTTAAACTGCTGGTAAGAGGGCCAACGTGAAAAGTTCACGGTAGGATAAACGGCAGTATCTCTTTTCATCAATTGTATTAATGAATAAGATGATTGGGAGAGTGTATCGGGTAAGCGATAAGTTTCTGTTTGGTAGCCAACTGAAGAGAATTTTAAAGTGTCACCTGCCGAAATTACCAAAGAGAAATAGCCCGAAGCATCGGCCATTGTTCCGCGATTGGTGCCCGCAATAAGAATGCTGGTGTAAGATACAGCTTGCATACTATCTACAGAAATGATGATTCCTGTGAGTTGTACTATTTTTTTCTTTTTGTAGCCTTGCGCAATGGCACAAATGGATAAAAGCAAAAACGAAAATAGGAGGTATGTAAACTTTTTTTGCATAGCGTAAAGCTAACAAAAACGGCGGTACTATTTAATTATTGTGAGTATTAATTCTCGCTTATTCAAATTGTTGTCGATTACCACAATACGCACAGTGTGCTCGCCTTCTACAATGTTGTTAGGTATTTTCATACTGATGGTTTTTGTTTTAGAGTCGTATTCTAAAAGTTCCCATTTCTCATCAAAATAACCATCGAAGCGCGCTATCTTCGATTGCCAGTCTTCAATAGTAAATTTCAATTCTTTTAATTCTCCAATCTTTTGATTGTTCTTTAAGTTTTGTGCATGAATGTAAGGAGCTAGGGTGTCGATAGATAAACAGTATCTTCCAAAATTACGTATTTCTCCCGATGCTGTATCGTTGTGTAAATCGGCTGCTTTGTATTGCACAATAACGTTGTTTCCATCTAACAAACCTATGGTGAATTTATCTCGGTAACAATACAAAGAGGTGTCGATAGAAAAGCATATCATTGCGCCATTTTGAAGAGGAGTAGCATCGTGACAAATAGTGTGTGTGGAAGAAACGCATTTACCTACTTTCGGACCTTTCTTGTATTTCAATTTAACATCATTGTAAACCGAATAGGCGGGTAATTTGAACTTGAAGTTGCTGTCTATGTATTCAAATTCTTCGTTGTGTAAAATATAGGGAACGGTATCGTTTCTTTTGGATAAAGTGTAAGATGTTTTTGGTCCCATTACAACTGGTAAACGCACCGATGCCTTGTTGCCATGGATATCGAATACCTCTAATTTCACAACATGAACTAAGGTGTCGTTAAACGACATTCTTCCTCTGTCGACCACGCTATCATAAATGGTGGTAAGGTAATTTTGATCGAGAAAACATTTCTCAATCCAACGTTTTTGTTCTCTTTTGAAAATATAGTCGGTGTGACTATTAATGTATCTCCATTTGGTGTGTTCAATTTCATCTAAAGAGTGGCTGTAAATTAATTTCCCATCTAAATACACACAAGATTTATATACGCCAAAGGTATTAGCTCTTCCTGTAAACTTGTCGGTAGCAAAATACCCTAAACCAAAGGGTCCGTAAACCTTTAAAGTATCGGTATATTTAACAGAATCCTTTTCGGTATAAAATTGTATAGCGCCATTTATCTTTGCTGTGTGCAAATAAACCGGGGTTTTGGTTTTGTTTACGGCCGATGTATCAGAAAGCGGATAAATTCTTATTCCTTTAATGATTGGAGCAATATTATCCACCACACCCCAATTGAAAAATAAGGGGTTTATTTCTGTTGTACCTCTATGAATTTCTAAGTGTAAATGTGGTGTTGGACTGTGCCCTGTAGTTCCAGAATAGGCAATAAATTGCTTTTTCTTTAGAGGGTAATCTATAGGGTCGAAATAAATATCGTTTTTGTTTTCTAACAAAACAGTTCTTTTTGCCTTTAAAGCAGAATCTACTTTTGGGGCAAATCCATCCAAATGACAATATACAGTGGTGAGTCCGTTGGGATGCGTGATATAAAGTGTTTTGCCATATCCCCAAGCAGAATTCATAGAAATTCGAGATACATAACCTTCGGCGCACGAATAAATTCTTTTGCCTATTTGTCCGTCGGTTGAAACATCAATTCCCCCATGAAAATGGTTGGGGCGAAGTTCACCAAAGTTACCAGCTAATTTAACCGCACCGTCAACTGGCGATACGAAATAGTTTTTATCGTAAGGAAATTTTGCAGTGTCTTTTGACAGTATTTGCGCAAATGCACACAACCCAGCTAAAAGAAACAGAAGTACTAGGGTTTTTGCTTTCACTTGTTTCACGCTTTCAAAAGTAATATACTCTATTGGTTGTGGGGTTTTTCGTTGAGAATAATATCAACACGTCATTGTTTAATTTCAAATAGCGTTCCCTAAATGCCTCTTGCAGTTAGCTTTTAACCTAATTTATCTTATCTTTGCGCCTCATTTTAAATAATATACATTGACAAATTTTACAGAACTCGGATTATCGGCGCCCCTTTTGAAGGCCTTAACAGAGATGGGTATTGAAACCCCTACACCTATTCAAGAACAAGCAATACCAATACTTATAGGAGAACCACGCAACTTTATAGGCCTTGCTCAAACTGGAACAGGTAAAACTGCCGCTTTCGGCTTACCTCTTTTGGAGGTTCTTAAACCAGAATTGAGACATACACAAGCTTTAATTTTGGCGCCAACACGTGAACTAGGACAACAAATTGCACAGCAAATTCAGTTGTTTGCTAAGTACACGAGCACCATTAGAATTCAAGTGGTTTACGGTGGAGCATCTATCGTAGAGCAAATGCGTGCACTAAAAAATACGCCGCACATCTTAATCGCAACGCCAGGGAGGCTAATGGATTTAATGAGCAGAAAAGCATTGTCTATCACCAACATTAGTCACGTTATTTTAGATGAGGCCGATGAGATGTTAAACATGGGCTTTAAAGAGGATATTGATGAGATTTTATCGCATACTCCAGAAAATAAAGTTACTTGGTTGTTCTCGGCTACTATGCCTAAAGACATCAGAAGAATTGTTAGTAAATACATGCCTGAGGCTGCCGAAATTGCGGTAAACAAAGGTGGTGAGATGAACAAGAAAATTAAGCATCAATATGTTGTCGTGCGTGAATCTGATAAAACAGAGACATTAAAAAGATTTGTTGAGGCATCAGAAGATATACGTTGTATCGTATTCTGCCGCACTAAAATCGTTACACAGCAGTTGGCTGAAGATCTTAAGAAATACGATATTAAAGCTGAACCTTTGCACGGAGATTTATCTCAAAGTCAGCGCGACCAAGTAATGAAACGCTTTAAAGCCGGTGGTTTACAAGTGTTAATTGCTACCGACGTTGCTGCTCGTGGTATCGATGTGAACGACTTAACACACGTTTTTCATCACTCATTGCCAGATAGTTTTGCTTTCTATACACATAGAAGCGGCCGTACGGCAAGAGCTGGTAAAGACGGATTGTCAGTAGCTTTTGTATCTCAAGGTGATGTTAGAAAAATCAAGATGTTAGAGAGAGAACTTAAAGTTACTTTCGATAAACTAATGATTCCAAGTGCTAGTAATATCTTGTTAATTAAATTGACTCAATGGGCAGAAAAAGTAGTAGCAGCTGCACCTTTAGCTAAGAAAGTAGAGGAAGTTGATGCAAAAGTTCA
>CAMDPJ010000087.1 GCA_945903925.1 Chryseobacterium gleum | reverse complement strand
AAAGGTCTTTGACCTTGTTTTATTTGATAAGGTTTTGAATTCACGATCAAAGATCGTTTTGGTAATCTTTCAAATTACAAATTTGAAAGTACTTGATAAATAGTTCTAATTAGAATCATTTTTCAATAGCTAAATTTCATTTGCTTTTTCTTCTCAAATTAGCTCCTTTGTCTCCTTTTGTTCGCGGACCTTTATGCTTGTTTTTTAGCTTTCTTTTCATGCCTGAGCCAACATTAAAATCTTTGTTGTTTTTAGCACTCTTTTCGTGTATGCCCAAGCCATGCCCTTTTGGTTTTGTTTTTCTGTTTCTCTTAACCGGAATTTTGTCTTGCTCCTCAATGGTTAATTTTCGTGATACTTTAACCTCTTCGGGCCAATACATTTCTGGAATTTCATAATTCATCAACTTCTCAATATCCTTCTTGTCGTGTTCTTCTTTTTCAGTAAAAAACAAAATAGATTTACCACTTTTCTGCGCTCTACCTGTTCTACCAATTCTATGTATGTAATTTTCGGGGAAAGAAGGCGTGTCGAAATTAATTACATGCGAAAGCTGGTCTAAATCAATTCCTCGCGCAATCACATCGGTGGCAATCAAAATTCTAACATTTCCGCCATCAAATTTTTGAATCATTTCATTTCTGTAGTTCTGGTCTTTGTTACCGTGAATTACACCAACAGCGCTTTGCTCTTCGTGCATCTTTTCAAACAAATCGTTGGCTACCTTTTTACTAGTAACAAATACCAATACTTTGTGAAATTCCTCTTTATTGTTAAGTAAGTGCGATAGTAAATTGATTTTAGTGTGGTAATTGGGAACGAAATAGCTCGATTGTTCAATGTTTTTCAAAGGCTCGCCACTTGCTGCAATTTGAACTTTAATGGGATTTAAGAAAAAATCTTGAATCAAGGCATCCACCTCATCTGTCATGGTTGCCGAAAACATGATGTTTTGGCGGCGCTCTGGCAATAAATCAAAAATATTGGTAAGCTGCACTCTAAAGCCTAAATCGAGTAATACGTCAACTTCATCCAATACTAATTTCTGAATGGTTTTTAATTTTAAGGCTCTACTAACTGTTAAATCGAATAATCTTCCTGGTGTAGCCACTAGCACATCGCAGCCTTTTGCTACTTCTAGTGCTTGTGTGTTGATATTGGTTCCTCCGTAAACCCCAAGAGCTCGCAATTTTTTGTATCTACATATTTCTTTGATGTTTTCAGCGAGTTGTATAACGAGTTCGCGGGTGGGGGCTATAATTAGTACGCGCGGACTCACCTGCTCCGAGAATTTTAGTTCTTGAAGGATAGGAAGTAGGTAGGCCAGCGATTTACCAGTTCCTGTTTGTGCAATTCCTACCACATCTCTTCCCGAAAGAATTACAGGATACGCTGCTTCTTGAATAGGAGTGGGAGTGGTGAAGCCTAAATCACTAACAGCGTTGGCTATCATTTTAGATAAATTGAAATCTTGAAAAGTGCTCATAGTAATATCGTTTGCAGCGCGAAAGTAGTGTTTAATATGTAAGTCGGTACCACTTAATGTTCTTGAAATTTATGCTTGATGAAAAATATTTCAAATATATTTTGGTCTTACCCGAAAAACTTATACATTTGCCCTCCGATTAAAAAGTTAAGTCATGAAATGAGCATTAAAGCGAATTCCATCTTACCTTTAAAAAAGGAATTAAAAAATTAACAAGATGAAAAGAACATTCCAACCTTCTGTAAGGAAGAGAAAAAATAAGCACGGTTTCCGTACAAGAATGGAAACTGCTAACGGTAGAAGAGTATTAGCTAAAAGAAGAGCTAAAGGAAGAAAAAAATTAACAGTTTCTGACGAAACTAGACACAAGCGTTAAGAGTGTGTTGCCATTGATATATAAAGAAAAGGAAGTTTTAAAGCTTCCTTTTTTTTTGTGTAAAACTTTATAATAGTTCAAGGTTCAAAGTTCAATGTTCAATGTTAGCTTTGCACCTTAATACAGCAAACATTAAACATTGAACCTTCAACATTGAACTTAAGAGTATGCCATTAGACAAATCAATTAAATCGGTCCTTATTATAGGTAGCGGACCAATCGTTATCGGACAAGCATGTGAATTCGACTACGCTGGGTCGCAAGCTGCCCGTTCATTAAAAGAAGAAGGAATTGAAGTTTCTTTAATTAACTCGAATCCTGCAACAATCATGACCGACCCGGTTACAGCCGAGCATGTTTACCTCTTGCCTCTGGAAGCAGAGTCGATTGAACATATATTAAAAGAAAGAAAAATTGATGCGGTGTTGCCTACTATGGGCGGACAAACGGCATTGAATCTTTGTATTGAATGTGATAAAATTGGCTTGTGGGAAAAGTATGGCGTTAAGTTGATTGGTGTAGATATCGATGCTATTGAGGTGTGCGAGAATCGCGATAAGTTTAGAATGTTGATGGATAAAATTGGCATCGGACAAGCACCTTCTCGTATCGTTCGATCTTTCTTGGAAGGTAAAGAGTTTGCTCAAGAAATTGGTTTCCCTTTGGTTATTCGTCCGTCTTACACTCTTGGTGGTAAAGGTGCGGCTTTCGTTCACAAAAAAGAAGATTTTGATACTTTACTTACCCGCGGTTTGCACGCTTCACCTATTCATGAGGTGCTGATGGATAAGGCGGTGTTGGGCTGGAAAGAATACGAGCTAGAGCTGTTGCGCGATAGCAATGATAACGTGGTTATTATTTGTTCTATCGAGAATTTCGACCCTATGGGGGTTCACACAGGTGACTCGATTACTGTTGCGCCAGCGATGACGCTTTCTGATAGAACCTACCAACGTATGCGTGATCACGCTATTTTGATGATGCGTTCTATTGGTAATTTCGCTGGTGGCTGCAACGTGCAGTTTGCTGTGAGTCCGGATGATGCGGAAGATATTATCGCGATTGAGATTAACCCTCGCGTTTCTCGTTCATCGGCCTTAGCTTCAAAAGCTACCGGATATCCTATCGCTAAAATTGCTTCTAAGTTGGCAATTGGCTATACTTTAGATGAGTTAGACAATCAAATTACCAAATCTACTTCGGCTTTGTTTGAGCCTACGTTAGATTATGTTATCGTTAAAATTCCTCGATGGAACTTCAATAAATTCCCTGGTGCCGATCGTCAGTTAGGTTTGCAAATGAAATCGGTGGGTGAGGTAATGGGTATTGGGCGTTCTTTCCAAGAGGCTTTGCAAAAGGCTTGTCAGTCATTAGAAATAGGTAGAAACGGATTGGGTGCCGATGGTAAAGAAGAGCGCAACCAAGATACAATATTATACAGTTTAGAGCATCCATCCTGGAACCGATTGTTTCATGTTTACGATGCATTTAAATTGGGATTACCATTAAAAACTATCTACGAAAAAACGAAAATCGATTTCTGGTTCTTGAACCAAATTGAAGAGATGATCGCTTTAGAAAAAGAGATTGAGAGATTCACCATCGACACTATATCTAAAGACTTGTTGTTCGAAGCAAAACAAAAAGGATATGGCGACCGTCAGTTAGGCCACTTGCTGAAATGTGTGGAGAGTAAAGTGTTTGACAAGCGCCATGAAATGAATATCAAACGCGTGTACAAATTAGTTGATACTTGCGCAGCTGAGTTCGAAGCAAAAACGCCTTATTACTATTCTACTTTCGAATTGGAAAACGAATCTATCGTTTCTAATAAGAAAAAAGTGGTGGTGTTGGGAAGTGGACCGAATCGTATCGGACAAGGCATTGAGTTCGACTACTCTTGTGTTCATGGCGTGTTGGCGGCTAAAGAAGCGGGCTACGAAACCATCATGATAAACTGTAATCCAGAAACAGTTTCTACCGATTTTAGCACTGCCGATAAATTGTACTTCGAACCAGTTTTCTGGGAACATATTTACGATATCATCATGCACGAAAAACCTGAAGGGGTGATCGTTCAGTTGGGCGGGCAAACAGCATTGAAGTTGGCTGAGAAGTTAGATAAATACGGTATCAAAATTATTGGTACTTCTTACGCAGCTTTAGATTTAGCAGAAGATAGAGGTGCTTTCTCGAAACTATTGGCAGAAAACAATGTGCCTTACCCAGAGTTTGGTGTGATTGAAACGGCTGAAGAGGCTAGTGCTTTAGCGAAAACCTTGAAGTTTCCTTTGTTGGTTCGTCCTTCTTATGTGTTAGGCGGACAAGGGATGAAAATCGTTATCAACGAGCAAGAACTAGAGCATCACGTTGTTGAGTTGTTAAAGGATCTTCCTGGTAATAAAATCTTGTTAGATCATTATTTAGAGAGAGCAATCGAGGCCGAAGCAGATGCTATTTGCGATGGAGAAGATGTTTACATCATTGGTATCATGCAGCATATTGAGCCTGCAGGTATTCACTCTGGAGATTCATATGCAGTATTGCCTCCATACAACTTGGGCGATTTAATTATCACTCAAATTGAAGATATTACTCGTAAAATCGCTGTATCTCTAAGAACTGTTGGTTTGTTGAATATTCAGTTCGCTATCAAAGACGATAAAGTGTATGTGATTGAGGCCAATCCAAGAGCTTCTCGTACCGTTCCTTTCATCGCCAAAGCATATAGAGAACCTTATGTGAACTATGCAACCAAAGTAATGTTGGGTGATAAAAAAGTGAAAGATTTCGACTTCAAACCTTACAAAAAAGGATATGCGATTAAAGTGCCGGTTTTCTCTTTTGATAAATTTCCTAACGTGAATAAAGAGCTCGGTCCAGAAATGAAATCAACTGGAGAAGCGATTCAATTTATTGATAGTCTTACCGACCCATTCTTTAGAAAAGTTTACTCAGAAAGAAATCTATACTTAAGTAGATAATGTATCTCTTAACGATATCAAGTTTTCTTCGCACCGTAGTAATAATTGTAATTATTGCATACGGTGTGAAGTTCTTGATGCGTTATGTGTTTCCCAATATGGTTCAAAATTACGTCGACAAAAAAGTCAGTGATTTGAGAAAAGAACAAGGCGTTTCAGAAGCCGAAGCGCAAAGAATCAAAAACGAACAAGGTAAAGTGAAGATATCTCAAAATCCTGCTAAGGATGGGGAGTATACCGATTATGAAGAGGTGAAGTAAGTGTTGTGTTTAAACTGTCGACGTTTGATACAATCCCGCAAAAGCCTTAAACCTAGCTTCATCAATCACCAAACAGCCGTCTTTCATCATGTTGAAGATTTCCAATTCTCTGTCGGCAGATACATCTTTATTGCTTTTGTAAATATGCAATTTGTCTCGGTATTCATTGAAATTACTAGCTAAAGCAGTAAGCGCATCGCGGTCTCTAAAATCGATGTCGGGATGCGAAGAATCTATTCCTATTAAATACACTTTATCGGTACCAAACATAAAAACCTTAATGGAGTTAGGTGATAGGTGTTCTAAAAATTGGACTTTCTTAAATGCTTTTTCAAAAACGATATCGCTAAATATTTCCACCATTTCAATGGCCTTATCAGGATTGTTGTTGTTTATCTTTTTCCATTCCCCATCATCTATTCCATTAGACACTAAAAATTGAATGAATTCTTTTTCTAATTCTTTCAGTTCTATATCAGATAAAATACGGTATTTCATGAGCTTTTTCGTTTAGTTCCCTAAAAATAGAAAAGAATTATTAAAAGGAGGAAAGGTGTTAATTACTTTTGAAAAGCAATCATCTTGATGGCTGTAACCGCTGCTTCAACGCCTTTGTTACCGTGCTTTCCGCCCGAACGTGCTCTCGATTGTTCAATGGTGTTATCGGTAAGTACACAAAAAACAACTGGCTTATTGTATTTTAAAGCTACCTTTTGAATACCGAAAGTAGTGCCTTCACAAACGTAATCGAAGTGTTTTGTTTCGCCTTGAATAACGCAGCCTATACAAATTACAGCATCTACTTCACCTTTTTCTAAGATTGTTTGGGCACCCAAAGGCAATTCAAAACAACCAGGAACGTAGTGAACAGATAAGTCTCTGTCGTAAATCCCTTGTTTGTTAAGGGTTTCTACAGCGCCTTTTTTAAGTCCTTCGGTAATTTCAGTATTCCACTCGGCAACAACTAAGGCTATTTTCATGCCCTCCGCCGAAGCGATGTTGTTTCCTTGTTCAGAAAGATTTTTGTGAATGGTAGCCATTCTTATTTAGAAGCTTTTAAAGAAGCTTTTGCTTTTACGATACCCAAAGATCTTTCAATCTTTTGTTTCTCAGCACCGTGTTTCGCTGGGTCGGTATAGTAAGCAGAAATAATTTCTTCGTAGTATTTAACAGCGTCTTCATTTTTACCCAATTGCTCGCTTAAAATAGCGGCTTTTTTAAGGTAGTATGGAGAAACCAGTACATTGTTTGCACCTTGGGCAGCCGATACATATTTCTTAATAGCTTGTTCGTTATCGTTTTTTTCAACCATGATGTCGCCCAATAAGCCATTTTTCAAATGAGGAAACATTTCTCCTTTAGCATCAAAAGATTCCAATTGCTCAAGAGCATCATCAAATTTATGCTGACGGAAATAGCTAACAGCTAAATAGTATTTAGCGATGTTGCCTTCGTTGGTATTAGAATACTCATCTGCGATATCTTCAAAGCCTTGAAAATCTTTTTTGCTTCCTTTTAAAGCCAAGTCTACAGAGTCTTTATCGAATTGTTCAGCCGCTTTCCAAAGGTCTTTTCTAGCCTCTACAGATGCATTCTCAACAATTACATTATTATAGAAAACCCATCCGCCAACAATTACCACTAATGCAATGGCTGCAGTAGATAATGCTTTTTTGTTTTCAACGAAAAATTTCTCCGACTTGCTGATAGTTCCACCGAAGTCTACAATTGGCTCGTCTTTTATTTCTTTTGACATGTCTTTTTAATTTGAAGCACGAAAATAGGGAAAAAATATAAATGTTCAATATTTAATGTTCAAATGCCTGTCCGTCCACCGGCGGATTCAATGTTTCCTTTGTTTATCGGGGAAAATTTGTAATTTCAAATTTAGCGAAGCGCAATTTGAAATCTTTTTTTCAGGCATTTGTAATGCCGATGAGTTATTTGTCAGGTAGAACGGTCGCGATTAGAAATCGCTAAAATGAAGATTTCAGATTGCGCTTTGCTAAATCTGAAATTACGAGTATAAGCCAAATATATTTTAGTGCTATTTTCACTACTTATGCCTTTCCTTCAACACCTTCACCACATCCTCAAACTTATACCCTTTAGCAGCCAACAAAACAACATAATGATAAATCAAATCGGCAGCTTCGCCTAAGAATAATTCTTCGTTGTTGTCTTTCGCTTCGATGACTAATTCAACTGCTTCTTCGCCCACTTTTTGAGCGACTTTGTTGATGCCTCTGGCTAAGAGTTGAGAGGTGTAAGATTTCTCCGACGGATTGTTTTTTCTGTTCTGGATGGTTTCTTCTAAGTAAGCCAAAAACTCAGTAGGAGAGGTTTCGCTTTTTTCTGCCCAGCAGGTATCTGTGCCGGTGTGGCATGTTGGTCCGACTGGATTTGCTTTGATCAATAAAGTATCGTTATCGCAATCGATTTTAATATCAACCACATTCAAGAAGTTTCCGCTTTCTTCACCTTTGGTCCACAAACGATTTTTAGTTCTGCTGAAGAAAGTCACCTTGCCGCTTTCTTTGGTTTTGGCAAAAGCTTCTTCGTTCATATAGCCCAACATCAAAACAGCTTTTGTTTTCGCGTCTTGAATGATGGCCGGAACTAGTCCGTTTGATTTTGTAAAGTCGATTGTCATGGTCGTTCAATGTTTAATGTTCAAAGTTCAATGTTGTAAAGCTAACATTTTTGGCTTTTGCCTTTTAACTTTTAATTTATAATCTCACATTAACACCTTGTTCTTTCAAATACTTCTTCAATTCGGGAATTCCAATTTCTTTAAAGTGGAAGATACTCGCCGCCAAAGCAGCATCCGATTTTCCATTGATAAAAGTATTGCGAATATGTTCCATATTTCCTGCGCCGCCCGATGCGATGATAGGTATGTTGAGTAAGTCGCTCATCTTCGCCAAAGCTTCATCGGCAAAGCCCGCTTTGGTTCCATCGTGATCCATAGAGGTAAATAATATTTCTCCTGCACCACGTTTTTCTGCTTCTTGCACCCAAGCAAATAATTCTAATTCTGTTTTGATTCTACCACCATTCAAATGCACAAACCATTTTGAATTTTGAGTGTTGAATTTTGAATTTTGAATTGTGGGGTCATTGAAAATTTGTTTGGCATCAACAGCCACCACTACACACTGACTCCCAAATTTATCTGATAATTGATTAATCAAATCGGGGTTTTTAACTGCTGCTGAGTTGATACTTATTTTATCTGCTCCGGCATTCAGCACCGCATGAGCATCTTCAACAGAAGAAATTCCTCCACCAATGGTAAAAGGAATGTTGAGTTGTTCGGCCACTTTGGTAGCGAGTTCAACCACTGTTTTTCTTTTTTCGTGAGTAGCAGTGATGTCGAGAAGTACCAATTCATCGGCACCTTCTTCGGCGTATAATTTAGCCAATTCTACTGGGTCGCCAGCATCGCGTAAACCAACAAAGTTCACACCTTTTACAGTGCGACCGTCTTTGATATCGAGGCAGGGTATGATTCTTTTTGATAGCATTATTTTCTTATTGTAGGGGCGAAAAATCTTTCGCCCTCTTATTTATTTAAATTTCAATGGGCGGAAAATTTTTCGCCCCTACATGACGCAATTAATGGTTAAATATCTCCAATT
>CAMDPJ010000086.1 GCA_945903925.1 Chryseobacterium gleum | reverse complement strand
AACACTACATTCGATGCAGGTGCTGGATTCACTTTCTACTTGTGGCAAAACAATACTACCAATCAAACACTTAATACTGGTGCGGCCGGTGATTACAGCGTAACTGTAATCGACGATAAAGGATGTTCTGATAGTGATACAGCAAAGGTAATTTTAAGCACCAACTTAACGGTGGCCTTAGGTGCCGACCTATCCATTTGCGTTGGTGAACCTGCAGTAACTTTTAACGCAGGAAATACTGGAGCGACTTTTTTATGGAGTGATGGTAGCAATGCACAAACATTAACAACAGCTACTGCTGGAACATACACGGTAGCGGTAACAGATGGTAGCGGTTGCGCAGGAAAAGACACAGTTAAATTAACGGTAAATCAATTGCCAATTGTTGCTTTAAGCAATGCAGAAATTTGCCAAGGTTCTGCGGGTGCAGTTTTCGCGCCTGGCGCATTTGCATCTTATAAATGGTCAACTGGTGAAACATCAGCCTCGATTACAAAAAATGTAGCTGGAACTTATAAAGTGACGGTTACCGATGGCAAGGGTTGTAAAGATTCGGCATCGGCCGATTTAACTGTTAATCCATTACCAATCGTTAGTTTGGGTAGCGATAGAAGTATTTGTCCGGAAACCTCCACCACTTTCGATGCTGGTACTTTTGCCTCTTACTTATGGAACGACAATTCAACCTTGCAAACTAAAACTGCTACAAGCGGTGGAAATGTAATTGTAGAGGTTATCGACAGTAAAGGTTGTAAAGCGAAAGACACTGCGATTGTAAGTGTAAAAAACAGTCTGACTATCAATTTAGGTCTGGATAAAGCCATATGTGCAGGTGATGCTGCAGTAACTTTTGATGCCGCATTAGCAGGAATGAATTATTTGTGGAGCAATGCAGAAACATCACAAACTATTACAACAGCTGCAGCAGGAACATACATCGTTAATGTTGATGATGGCAGTGGTTGTGCAGGAAAAGACACGGTGAAATTGATTGTAAACAATTTGCCTGTAGTTAATCTTGGCGCCGATAAATCGATATGTTCAGGTGATCCAATGGTTACTTTCGATGCGGGTGCGGGCTATGCAAGTTATGGTTGGAGCAACAATAGCGCAGTAAGAAATATCACAGTAGGTGCAGCCGGCGTTTATTCTGTTGAAGTAATAGATAACAACGGATGTATTGCCAAAGATACTGTTGAGTTGATCGTTAACAATCTTCCTATAGTTGATTTAGGAGCCGATAGAAGCATTTGTACGGGCATGACCACCACTTTCGATGCAGGTTCATTCGCGACTTATGCATGGAACAACAGCACTACTTACCAAACCAATGCGGTAAGCAATCAAGGTAATGTTATTGTAAATGTTACCGATGGCAAGGGGTGTAAAGATGCAGATACCGCTTATGTTACCGTTAGCAACAATTTAACGGTGCTTTTAGGCAACGATAAAGAAATTTGTTTTGGTGATGCGGCGATTACTTTTGATGCAGGAATTGCTGGCGCTACTTATTCGTGGAATTCGGGGGAAAGTACCCAAACCGTTAGCACCGATGTTGATGGAAGTTATGCCGTAACTGTTACAACACCAGATGGATGTGCAGGTACCGATGTTGTTACTTTAAGAGTAAATCCTTTGCCTACAGTAACTATTGCCAACCAAACAATTTGTGCTGGTGATACCGCTACTTTCAATGCAGGTAACTTTGCTGCTTATTCTTGGTTGAGTGGTGAAAATACCTCTTCAATATCTAAAACGACAGCAGGTACTTACACTGTGCAGGTTACCGATGCCAAGGGCTGTAAGAATGCTAGCAGCGCAAATTTAATTATCAATGCATTGCCAGCGTTAACAGTAAGCAATAAAGATGTTTGTACGGGTTCATCGGCTAGTTTTGATGCAGGCGCTGGTTTTAGTTCTTATGTTTGGAGTTCGGGTGAAACTACTCAAAGCATTAGCAAATCGCTTGCAGGTACTTACACTGTTAGGGTGAAAGACGCTAACAATTGCAAGGTATCTGCATCGGCAACGTTGGTTATTAACGCTCCGCCTACTGTTATCTTGCCTGCATTTGCTCCTAGATGTTTGAATGATCAACCGTTTAAAATGAATGGTGGTATGCCTACTGGCGGACAATACAAAACCATTTATAATTCGTTGGTAATGGCTATCGATACTTTCCAAGTGAAAATGATGGGAGCTGGTTCTCATCAGGTGATGTATGAATACACCGATAATAATGGATGTAAAAACATCGCATCATCAAACGTGGTGGTAAACAATATGCCAACATTAAGCATTGCCGATAAAACCGTGTGTGCTGGTGAAAGCGCCACCTTTGATGCCGGCCCGGGTTTCTCTTTATACTATTGGAATACCGCTGCCAACACGCGAACAATGGCTACAAGTACAGGTGGTAAGTATATGGTAAACGTTACCAATGCCCAAGGGTGTAAGGCTTCCGATACCGTTGAATTGATTGTAAATGCCAATCCACAGGTAGATTTAGGTGCAGATAAAAAAGCATGTGAAGGCAGCAATTTCACCTTAACTTCTAATGTAACTGCATCTTCGTATTTATGGAACAACAATGCTACTAGCAATTCCATCGTAGTTAATACTTCGGGTAAATATTCGTTAACGGTTACCGATGTAAATGGATGTAAAGGTTCCGACGATATTCAGTTGAGTATCATTGCTCGTCCGTTAGTTGATTTAGGTGCCGATAAACAAATTTGTGCTGGTTCATCGGTACTATTAAACACAAATTTAGATGCTTCTGCTTCGGTTTATTGGTCAACAGGCGCCAAAGACAAAGCTATTATCGTAAACAGAACTGGCGCCTACATGGTACAGGCTTATTACGATCCAACTTGTCCGTCATTCGATGTCATCAATGTTATTGTTGTTCCAATGCCTATTTCAACTTTAGGTAACGACACCGTGGTTTGTTTTAATGAAATAGGAGCGCTTACTTTAGAGGCTGGTGCTGCCGATGAGTTTTTGTGGAAGGACAAAGCGCAAAGTACCGCTTCATCTATCGATGTACAACAAGAAGGAATCTATATCGTTCAGTTAACCAATGCTAATCTGTGTTCGGTAAAAGACACCATTAGTATCAATCAAATTTGTGTTACAAGCGTATATGTTCCAAATGCCTTTTCACCAAACGGAGATGCTACCAACGACGTGTTCTATGTGAAAGGCTTGAATGTAGAAAAATTCCATTTGGTGATTTTCAACAGATGGGGAGAATTGATTTTTGAAAGTTACGACATTAATAATGGTTGGGATGGAACCTACATGGGTAATGAAGTTCAAATTAGTGCGTATGTTTGGAAAGTAGATTGGTTATCTACCAGCTCTCACGAGCAAAAAACGAAAAACGAAAGAACAGGCACAGTATCGTTGATAAGATAAGCTAGCTTATCTTTTTCTATCTTTGTCAGAAAATTTATTCGTTGATTAGCAAAAGAAACATATACATCTTTAGCGCTATCATTTTTGTGGTGGCTGCTTATTTTTCTCAGGGGTTTAATCAGTTTGATGAACACACTCAGGTGATGGAGTTTGGTGGGTATAAGTTGGGTATGACCGAGGAGAAGAATTTATCATGGGAGTTTGCCAGTCGCATGCGGCCAGCTATTCAACCTGCCATGGTGTATTTGGCGCACAAAGTGATGGGCGTTTTTGGGGTGGATAGCCCGTTTACAATCGCATTTTTATTACGCTTATTTAGTGCCGCTCTTTCTTTTTTTAGTATTCATCTTTTGATTCGTGCATTTTACGATACTATCGAGAGTGAAAAACTAAAACTCACTTTTGTAGCTCTTTCTTTTTTATTGTGGTTTTCGGTGTTTAATAGCGTTCGTTTTTCATCGGAAAACATGGCTGGCCGATTATTCGTTATCGCTTTTGCACTCTTTTTCATTTGGAAAAATCCCAATCCGAAGCAGTATTTTTTAATGGGTGTAATTCTAGGTTTGTCTTTCCTTTTTCGTTACCAAAATGCTTTTTTAATGGTGGGCTGGTTGGCTTGGCTACTGTTTATCAATAGATCGAAATTTAGTCACTTAGTACTTACAGTGCTGGGTATAGCATTGATGTTTGTAATAGGTGTTTTTATCGATAAATGGTTTTATGGCGAATGGGTGTTGAGTACCTGGAAGTATTTTGAAGAGAATATTTTGCTGGATAAGATGTCGGGATTTGGCCTAGAACCATGGTATTACTACATCGTTCAAATCTTTAATGTAGCTATTCCTCCTTTTAGTTTGTTGTACATTGTTCCTTTTGTTTTGTTGATGGTGTATCGTTGGAAAGATGCTCTGGTGTGGACCATTCTTCCTTTTGTTTTGATACATTTTTATATCGGACATAAAGAATTGCGTTTTCTGTTTCCGGCTATCGGACTCCTTCCCTTGGTGGCAGTGACAGCCGGTGAAGTAGTGAATGAAAAATGGTCAGCGTTTTTTAAAAATGCAATTGTTAAAGTTTTGGTGGTATTGTTTTGGGTACAAAATGCGCTTTTTACATTGATCGTTTCATTTAAAGCTGCCGATGCGCAAGTGGCTTTGTATAAAGAATTGTACAATAAGTACAATACGCCAGTCGTGGTATATTACATTAAAGACAATCCTTACTGCCGAGCGTTAGATGTTTACTACTACAAACGCTCTAATTTAAATGTGCATGAAATTCAAACGCTCGATGAAATTACAATCTTGCCAGATACCACCATTCTTTTTGCTACGGTGAAGAATGAGGAAGGTCTTGTACTAGAAAAAAACAACGAAAAAATATTTTCGGCTTTGCCCGATTGGATTAAAGTATTTAATGTTTTTAACTGGGTAGAAAGAACTCGTTTTTGGAAGGTGTATGAAATCAAAAATGGGCCTGTAAAAAACCAGTAAAATGAATTTTCAAAAGTACAAAAGCACGCTCATTTTTCTTTCAATTTTATTACTTGCTTTTGTTTTGCGTTTGTTTCATTTGTCACACGAAAGTATTTGGCTCGATGAAGGCATTTCTATCGCCATGGGCAAGTTAAATTTTACTCAGTTAATAGATAAATCGGCAGTAGATTCTTTTCCTCCCCTGTATTATTTATTGCTGCATTATTGGATGCTTTTGTTTGGCGATAGTGAATTTTCAGTACGATTTTTATCTCTTGGTTTTAGCTTGGCAAGTATCGCCATGACTTATCACCTCACTAAATATTTAGCACAAGAAAAGGTGGCCTTAATTACTGCTTTTTTATTGGCGATTTCGGTGTTTCATATACAGTTTGCACAAGAAGCAAGAATGTATTCTTTAATTACTTTTTTAAGTGTTTCTTCCTGCTATTTCTTTTTAAAATGGAAGGATAATACTACTAAGGAGTGGATGATTCTTCTGTTCTTTACCAACCTTTTGTTTTTGTATGCGCATAGCTTAGCTGTGTTTTTTATTGTTGCACAAAACATCTATTATTTTTTGGTGAAGCAGAAGGGAGCCATTACTTTAAAATCGTGGATTATTTTGCAATTGTTGCTTTTGCTTGCTTTTGTGCCGTGGATGCAAATGTTTTTTTCTCAAGCGGCTGAATGGCACAATATGACTTGGATGCCTGCGCCTGCAATGCGCGATGTGTTGGGCACTTTTAGCACTTATTCGGGCTCCATATTACTTGTCTTAATTTTTGGCATTTTAATTATCAAAGCACTTATTGGCTATCGTAAGGAACAACAAAAGCTCAATTTTTTAATTTGGTGGCTTGCCTTTCCGACATTGATTTTACTTGTTTTTTGTTTTCTTTTTCATTCTATCTATTTGCAAAAATATACCATCGCTTCTTCTATTCCTTTTTTCATTTTAGTGGCTTATGGCCTTCAATCATTCGAACAGAAAAAACATAAAATATGGTTGCTTTCGGCCATTACAATACTGGCTGTTATTAAGCTTGCAGTTTATTACGCTGAAGACGGTAAAGAGCAGTGGAGAGATGCCGTTGCTTTGGTAGAAAGCAAAGCCCATAAAGAGGATGTTATACTTTTTGATGCCGCTTATTGCAAGCGCAATGCTTTTGATTACTATGCGAAGCGAAGCGACTTAAATAAATTGCCGCTTGTTGATGTTCGCCAGGAGTTGAATGAAAGCAATGTACTTCGTTTAGATTCACTTTCTAGTAAAGCAAAAAGCACTTGGCTGGTTTTGTCTCATTCTCGCGATGAAAAGGCTTTGTTGGCAAAGAAAATTAAAGTGGATTATGAAGTGCTACTGCATCAAAAATTGATTGGTATTGAGCTTTATCAGCTGAGAAGAAAGGTGAATTACGGTTATTAATTTTCAGGAACTAAAGTTTCAGTAAGACTATCTCCAACAATGTTTTCCGCGCCCACCGAATCAATTTCTACCACAACAGTGTCAATTCTTGGTGCTCGCATTCTGCAATTGTGCGGCACATCAATAGGGAAAGGTTCTTTGGGAAAAGGTGTGGGTTTTAATTTACTTTTCTTATCGGCAAAGGCTTTTTGCATAAACAAACCAAAAATTGGTAGGGCGGTTTTCATTCCTTCGCCTGTTGCAGAGTTTTTAAAGTGCACGCAGCGATCTTCTGCACCCACCCAAGCACCGCCAATCAAACCACTGGTTACACCAACATACCAGCCATCAGAATAATTGTTTGAAGTACCTGTTTTTCCGCCCATCTGAGCGTTGTTTCCAAACAATGCATATTGAAATAAGGCTGAAGAAGTTCCATTGTATTCTTCCACAGTTCCGCGCAACATATATGACATCAGCCAGGCGGTTTCTTCTGTTAATGCTCTTTCTTGTGTAGCGTTAAATCGTGCGATTTCTTCTCCTTTTTGATTCACAATATGGGTAACTAAAATTGGTTTTATTTTGAATCCTCCATTGATAAATGGCGCGTAGGCTGAGGTTAATTCTAACAGACTCACATCGTTTGAACCTAGTCCGATAGATGGTACAATTGCTAACTGACTCTCAATGCCACATTTTTTTGCTGTTTGCGAAACATTTTCAGGTCCGCATTGAAGCGTTAACTGAACAGCAATGCTATTCACGGAATTGGCCATGGCGCGGCGAAGTGTTAAAGTGTCGCCCGAGAAATGGCGACTTGCATTTTTTGGTTCCCACACATGATGCACGCCATCTTCATCGTATTCATGACGAACATATCTGTCGATTTTAGTGTCGCACGGACCACTTCCTTGTTCTATCGCTGTTGCATATACAAAGGGCTTAAAGGTAGAGCCAGGCTGCCGTTTAGACTGCGTTATATGATCGTACTTTGTTACTTTATAATTGAAGCCACCCACCCATGTTTTGATGTAGCCCGTTTTAGGATCTAATGTGAAAAATCCGCAACGCAACATTTTTTTGCAGTGTGCCAATGAATCGTAAGAGCTCATCATCTTTTTGGTGAACCCTTCATTGTGCGTGTATATTTCGCATAAATGTGGCTTGCGCAAAAAATACTGGATAGTATCTTCATTTTCTTCCCAACGTTTTTTGAGTCCGCGATAAGCATCTGTTTGCTTAATAGCATTTTCTAAATAATTAGGAATTTCAACCTTTTTAGAATCAACCCATGGATTTTGATTGGCCCATTGCGCATCAAACTTTCCTTGCAATGATTTCATGTGTTCGCTCACCGCTGCCTGCGCGTGCATTTGTAAATTCAAATCTATGGTGGTGTAAATTTTTAAACCGTCGCTATAAATATCATAGCCATTGTCACTGCACCATTCTTCCAAATCACGCGCTACCGCAGCACGTACGTAGGGTACTTTGCAATCTTCTGGGTTTTCAACGTGATAATCAAGTGTAATGGGTTTGTCAATTGCTTTGGCATATTCTTTATCTGAGATTACACCATGTTTCTTCATCAACGATAAAACTACATTTCTCCTTTCTAAAGATTTTTCCGGATGTAAAACCGGATTGTAAGTAGTAGTAGCTTTAAGCATACCAATTAAAATAGCTGATTCATCGGCCGTTAAATCTTTTGGTTTTTTATTGAAATAGGTTTTAGCGGCGGTATTGATTCCAAAGGCATTGCTTCCAAAATCAACGGTATTCATGTACAACAACAAAATTTCTTCTTTGCTGTAATTTTCTTCTAAACGCTTGGCCACTATCCATTCTTTAACCTTTACATTCACCGTGCTTATACCAGGAATATAGCTAAGCAAACCTTTGTTTACCTTACGCATTTTAAAGATGTTTTTGGCCAGCTGCATGGTAATGGTGCTGCTGCCCCTTTTATCTCCTTTTATCATGTACCACAAAATGGCAATGTTGGCTTTCCAGTCGATGCCGGTGTGCTCGTAAAAACGAACATCTTCGGTAGCTACCAATCCTTTGTGAAAAAGTAGATTGATGTCCTTGTAGGCTACAGAAGAACGATTTTCACGAAAAAACTTGCCGATAACTTGCCCGTCTTCTGCATAAATCACTGACGCAACAGGCAGCTTAGGATCTTTCAATTCTTCAACCGATGGCATGTTTCCCATCAACCACAAGAAGTTGTGTTGAACCACTAAACAGAGAAAAATAATGCTAAGGATAGGATAGCGGTAGCGCTTTTTCTTCCAGAGATAGATTCCCGCATTTTTAACTTTCTCCCAGATTTTCTTCATGATGATTATTTAAGTAATCCCAGAGCAATGTAAGCCATTAAGCCCATGCCTGTTTCTAAAGCACTTTCGTCGATATCAAAAGTGGATGTGTGAATGCCTGAAGTGATTCCTTTATTTGCATTTTTAACACCTAAACGATAGAAACAAGAAGGCATTACTTGCGAGTAAAAAGCAAAATCTTCAGAGGTCATTCT
>CAMDPJ010000085.1 GCA_945903925.1 Chryseobacterium gleum | reverse complement strand
CGCCATTTTCAGTCATAGTAGAAGACCAAACTTGTTTTTTAGAAGAACTGTCTTCAGATACAGTAAAAACCATAGCGTCGTCAGCGTCGTCATCTTCCATCAAAATAGTCACTGTTTTGCCATCTTCAGATACAGTCCAAGTAAAAAAGGCCGCATCACCAGTGCTGCTAGTATAAGTTCCTTTTCCGCCTTCGTCAAAAGTAAAAAAAGCCGTTTCTCCTGTTTCCAAAGCACTAACCGTAATTCCACCCATTGTCACGTCATACTTTGTAGCTTTCCAAGTTTCGCCATCTAATCTTTTTTCTAAAGTTGATTGTTTAGAGCAAGAAGTAGTTAAAAGGGCAACGGCAGTTACCATAACTAATAATAATTTTTTCATTGTATATTTTTTTAAAAATTTAGGTGAAGGTAAAAAAAAACTGATACATAATTCAAATTCAATATTAAACTGCTTTATTTATATATTAGCGCCCAATAAAATTATAATTCATGAACTACAACATTGCCGTAATAAAAGGAGACGGAATCGGTCCGGAAATTATTGACCAATCCATTAAAGTATTAAACGCCATTGCTAAAAGATTCAACCACAACTTCAATTACACAGAAGTATTGATGGGGGCATGTGCAATAGATGCCACAGGAGTTCCTTTACCAGATGAAACTTTGGAAGTGTGCAGAAAATCTGATGCTATTTTATTTGGCGCAATAGGTCACCCTAAATACGACAACGACCCCAATGCTAAAGTACGCCCCGAGCAAGGATTATTAAAAATAAGAAAAGAGTTAGGCTTGTTTGCCAATATTCGTCCGGTAGAATATTTCCCTGCTTTAGCACATCTTTCCCCTTTGAAACAAGAAATTATTGAAGGAGCTGACTTAGTAGTGATAAGAGAATTAACAGGTGGTATTTATTTCGGAGAAAAAGGTAAGTCGGCAGATGGAAATACAGCTTACGACAATTGTTCTTATTCAAGAGAAGAAATTACACGTATTGCTAAAGTAGCTTTTGAATTGGCTATGAAGCGCAAGAAGCACGTTACCTTAGTTGACAAAGCGAATGTATTAGAAACCTCTCGTTTGTGGAGAGAAGTAGTAAAAGAATTTGCTAAAGGATACCCTGAAGTTACTTTAGAATTGATGTTTGTTGACAATGCTGCCATGCAATTGATTCAAAACCCAAGAAGATTTGACGTAATGTTAACAGAAAATCTTTTCGGTGATATTTTAACCGATGAAGCATCTGTAATCACAGGATCTATTGGATTATTACCTTCTGCCTCAACAGGAAACAAAGTTGGTTTGTACGAACCTATTCATGGTTCATACCCACAAGCTGCAGGTAAAAACATTGCCAATCCAATTGGAACTATATTGTCTGCTGCCTTAATGATTGATGCAGCTTTCAATCTTACCGAAGAAGCGAAAGCCATTCGTGATGCTGTAGCAGAAGCGATTGCTGCCAACTGCTTAACAGAAGACCTAATCAAAACAAATGCAAAAAGCACGACTGAAGTAGGTGATTTTATTACGGCTAAAATTTTAGAAGCAGTAAATGCATAGACTATAAAAAACAAAAAAGCCCGTTAGTTTTTTTACTAACGGGCTTTTTTATTTTAATTCTATTATTTCAATTCTATCATTTGCTCTTTTGCTTTAGCGTCATCTGCTTTTCTTTGTTGTAAAACAGCCAAATAATGTCGTGTAGATTTGTTACCCATTGTTATTGCCTTTTGGGCCCATTCTATTGCCAAATCGATTTCACCCAACACTTCATACACCATTGCTACATTGTGCGCAGCGCGCGCTTTAACCTTCGGTTTTTCTGCATTTTCAGAAACCTGTTTATATACATTTAAAGCGTCTTGATAATTTTTATTGACAATTAAATTGCGTACCTCTTTCATGCGAATGTCTCCACCGGTATAGTACGAACGATGAACCAAGATAGGTGTTGGCGCTATATGCAATGCGTATTTCTCGCCATTAGCTCGAGCCAATTGATAAACGGTTGATGAACCTTGCGCCAAAGAATTTTCGGCTTCAACAGAAGTTAAACCTTTACCTGTATTTGTTTTCGAATCACTAAACCTGAATTCATCTATCACTGTTTGTGAGGCTGGATCATAAATTCTCCAGCCCGTTGTTACTGTAATAGTACTGCGTACCACTTGCCATATTTCATTTTGCGCAATACCACTTTTAGTTATTGTTCGCGTTTCGTTGCTCCAACGCATATTTTTATCGGTATCAAAAATCTCTAAAACAACTAATGCATCTACGTTATTTTTAATGCAAACTTCCCTTACCATATTCCAATCCAATATAGGGGAAAAATAACTTGAGCCATTATTGGTTAAATCTAAGCCTTGAATGTGAAAAATGGTAAAACGTTGCGATTTTGATAAGCCTGCCACTAAACCTCCTATCGCCTCTGCGCTTGAAGTTTTATCTTGATAAATTCCTTCTCCCGATATCACCCCTTCTAATATGTTTAATGCCTTTCCTTTTTTATCAGAATTAGAACGATCTACCACCCCTAGTTTAAAAATTTGAGGAGTAACGGTGATTTCAGCAGGTTTCATTACTTGCAATTCTGCGCTAGAAGTAGCAATACAAGAATACAAAGACAACGCAACAGGAAATGCTAAAAAGAATATATTTTTCAATTTCATAGACGAAAATATTTTGAACTAATGTAAAGTATATAAACTTTAAAATCCATTTATAACTAAAGAATTATTCAGACAAAAAAGTTTTACACCGATTGTGTTGAAATTAAAATCAAACATTACTTATTTTTTACGGTAGAAGATGTTAGTTTAACATAAAAAATAATCACGTGGGAAAAAGCAGAAAAATTTTCGTTCTAGACACATCTGTTATCATTTACGATTACGATGCTATTGTAAACTTCGCCGATAACGACGTAGCTATTCCAATAACAGTTTTGGAAGAGTTAGACAACTTCAAAAAAGGAAATGACAGCAAGAATTTTGCAGCAAGAGAATTTACAAGATTCATTGATGTAGCTTCTGGCTCTTCATCTTTAAAAAAATGGATTCCAATTGGCGGACCAGAAAAAGGATTGTTTTCTATCGTAATGCCTCACGTTACGCAATTGGATGCGGAAGAAATTTTCGGAAGAGATAAAAACGATCATAAAATATTAAACTGCGCCATCTTTCTAAAAGAGAAATTTCCGAAAAGAAAAGTCGTTTTAGTTACTAAAGATATCAACCTTAGAATTAAGGCCAAGTCAATTGATGTAGTTGCAGAAGATTACGAAACAGGTAAAATGACCGATGATGTTTTGGAAGAAAGTGCAACACCCACAGGAAGAGCTGTTATAAATAATATTGATGCTGATTTGATTGACAAACTATACGAGAAGAATACTGTTTCTGCAGAAGGAATTATTTCTACTAAGTCAAAACACAACCATTTTTATGTTCTGAAAAATGGCAAAAAATCAGTTCTTACTTTCTTCGACAAAGACTCGAATTCATTTGAGCGTATTGAAAAAGTTTCTGCTTATGGAATAGCACCAAGAAACTCAGAGCAAACATTTGCTCTACACGCACTATTGAATCCGAAAATCAAGCTGGTAACCATTCAAGGTGTGGCCGGAACAGGGAAAACTTTATTATCTCTTGCTGGCGCATTGCAACAAAGAAGAAATTTTCATCAAATATATTTGGCCCGTCCGATTGTTCCCTTAAGTAACAAAGACATTGGGTATTTGCCAGGTGATATCAAATCGAAATTGAACCCCTATATGGAACCATTGTGGGACAATTTGAAATTGATTAAAACTCAATTCGGACAACAAGACAAAGAATACAAAGCCATTGAAGAAATGGTGAACAATGAAAAACTGGTGGTTACTCCGCTGGCTTACATTAGAGGTAGAAGTTTATCTAATATCTTCTTTATTATTGATGAAGCGCAAAACTTAACGCCACACGAAATAAAAACAATTATTAGTAGAGCCGGAGAAAACACCAAAATCATTTTCACGGGTGATGTTTACCAAATTGACACACCATACTTAGATCGCTTAAGTAACGGCTTATCTTATTTAATAGATAAAGTAAAAGGACATCCGTTGTACGCACACATCGCATTAGAAAAAGGAGAAAGATCAGAATTGGCAAATTTGGCCAATGAATTCTTGTAATTCATCTCGGATTTTTCAATGGTTCTGTCGCATCTCTTACATTTCTTTTCGTGTCCAAGTTTTTTTTTATTATTTTAAAGAGCGAAGCTACCCTTTTATTTTTATCTCTGGTTTAATGCGACAGAACCTCTATTTTTTGTTTTTTGGAGAAAGAATCTGAGCTTGCGCTGCGGCAAGAAGAATGCAAGTTCAACCGTTTTTTACACCCATCGTACCAAACTGCAATGTTTCTGCAGAAAATTGAATCATACTGTCACATCAGCAAACTGATAATCGTGCAACTTTTTGTAATATCCGCTATGCATAATTAACTCCTCGTGCGTGCCCGACTCTACAATCAATCCTTTATCCAACACAATAATATTATCGCAACTTTTAATGGTACTTAATCGATGTGCAATAATAATAGAAGTTCGTCCTTTAGTCAATTTCGAAATCGCTTTTTGAATTAATATTTCCGATTCGGTATCGATAGACGAAGTTGCTTCATCTAAAATTAATACTTTAGGATTGTACACATAAGCGCGAAGAAAAGCCAATAATTGGCGTTGACCCACAGATAACATTGCGCCACGCTCTCTCACGCTGTAATCGCAGCCTCCAGGTAATTTCGAAATGAAATCATGCACCCCAATTAATTTCGCCGCATCCATCACTTGTTCTTTGGTGATATCAGTATTTCCTAAAGATATATTGCCATATATAGTGTCATCGAATAAGAACACATCTTGCAAAACCACCGCGATATTTTTACGCAACAAATCGAGTTTAAATTCTTTGATATTTACCCCTTCCAACAACACTTCACCACTTTCAATTTCGTAGAATCTTCCCAATACATTTATTATAGATGTTTTTCCTGCGCCCGTTGCTCCTACCAGCGCAACACTCTGACCTTGTTTCACATCAAAACTAATTCCGCGCAACACAGGGTGATCGGCTACATAAGAAAAATGCACATCTTTAAATTGAATATTTCCTTTGAAATCAACCTTATCGTTGGCCCCTGTATCGCTAATGTTTTCTTCGCTGTCTAAAATTTTAAATACCCTGTCGCTCGCCACCATTCCCATTTGTAAAGAATTAAAACGATCGGCCAATTGGCGTATCGGACGGTATATCATATAAGTGTAAATTATAAAGGCTTCAATAGGCACATTCACATTGTTGTAATCAACAGCTTCTACCACACCGTACCACACAATCAAGGAGAGAGAACAAGCCGAAAGAACCTCCACCAGCGGAAAAAAGATGGAGTTGGCCCAAATGGTTTTTATCCATCCTTTCGAATGCGCTTTGTTTATCTCATCAAACTTATTCATCTCCACTTTTTCGCGGTTGAACATTTGCACAATGCTCATTCCCGTAACATGTTCTTGAATAAAAGTGTTGATGCGCGCTACTTCTCCGCGCACCTCTGTAAATGCTTTTTTAATTATTTTAGAAAACACGCTGGTACACCAAAACAAAATCGGAATAGGAATCAAAGTGAATAGTGCCATGTATGGATCCATCACAAACATAAATACCAAGGCCACCAGCAATTGAATAATGTCGCTGGTAATCATTAATACACCATCAGAAAAAATTTCAGCGATGGCTTGAATATCTGATGTTACTCTTGTAACTAAAGCGCCCACTGGCGTATGATCGAAGAACTTGGTTTTAAAATTCAACACTTTAGCAAACAACTCCTTTCTAATATCCAAAACCACATGCTGCCCCAACCACGAAGTAAAATACGATTGAAAAAACTGAATTACAGCATGTAACAAAACCACCCCAATCGTTACATACATTAGATGTTGCAAGCCCGTAGCATCGCCTTTTTTAACAAATTCATCTAGTCCTTGCTGAATCAAAATAATTCTGTAAGGAGCCAAAAAAGCAAGAATGATCGTGATTACCGCCGTAAAAATAAATACTCCACGGTAGGGGCGCGAATACTTCAATACTCTCTTGAGTAATCTAAAATCTATGGCTTTTCCGGTAACTTCCGACATTGCGCAAATATAATTAAAAGTTCAATGTTTAAGGTGAGCTAACATTGAACATTGAACCAGAAACTTTGAACTTTTAATTATATTTGCATTATGGCTCGAATAGTAGTTGGCATGTCGGGAGGCGTAGACTCCAGTGTAGCAGCGTATCTTCTCAAAAAAGAAGGTCACGAGGTGATTGGTATTTTCATGAAAAACTGGCACGACGAATCGGTAACGATAAGCAATGATTGTCCGTGGTTAGAAGACAGCACCGATGCCCTTTTAGTAGCTAACAAATTAGGTATTCCCTTTCACACCATAGATTTTAGCAAAGCATACTTTGAACGCATTGTAGATTACATGTTCAAAGAATATGAATCTGGTAGAACGCCCAACCCCGATGTGTTGTGTAATCGCGAAATCAAATTCGATGTCTTTTTGAAAAAAGCCTTAGAGTTGAATGCCGACTTCGTAGCAACCGGACACTACTGTCAGCGCGAAGAATACATTGAAAACGGAGTCACACACTACAAATTAGTAGCCGGCGCCGACCCCAACAAAGACCAAAGTTATTTCTTGTGTCAGATTAGCGAAGTGCAATTGTCGAAAGCCTTATTTCCAATCGGACACCTTCTAAAACCACAAGTGCGCAAGATTGCCGAAGAACAAGATTTAATCACGGCCAACAAAAAAGATTCACAAGGATTGTGTTTCATCGGCAAAGTAAAATTACCTGAGTTTTTGCAGCAAAAACTAAAAGCTAAAAAAGGGAAAGCCTATGAAATTCCTGAGAATTTCATAGGATACAGTTCTATTGACGATTTGAGATTTACGAATTACGATTATCAAGAAAAAGACGGAATATACAAAGGCGAGCACGATGGCGCTCATTTTTATACCATCGGACAGCGCAAAGGAATTGGCATTGGAGGTTCTATTTTGCCTTTGTTTGTGATTAAAACCGACACCGAAAAAAACATCATTTATCTCGGTCAGGGCGAAAATCACCCAGGCTTGTTTCGCTCGAATTTAAAAATTGAGAACAACGATATCCATTGGATTAATTCTTCTCAAAAAATGAATATCGGCGAAGAAAGAAAATACATGGTGCGCATTCGTTACCGCCAAGAACTTACTCCTGCCATACTTCAACAAAAAGAAGATGGTTTGTACCTTCATTTTGAAGAAGAGCAACGCGCAGTGGTAGCCGGACAATTCGCTGCTTGGTATGAGGGTAATGTGCTGGTGGGAAGTGGAGTTATTGGGTGAATATTAAATCTATTTTAAGTATCAGATCAGTAATCTAACTTCTCCCTTTTTAAAAGGGAGAGTGTGTTTGGCTTGAGCGGAAAGGCAAGAGGGATTTTATGCTGTACTTGAAATCCCTCTTGCCTCAACACAAGCATTTTCGCACTCTCCCTTTTAAAAAGGGAGAAGTTGATTAGTGGCCCATTGTTGAATATATTCCTTAGTTTTAATTCTTCAAAACCACTTTAATGCAACACAAAATCATTGCTCAAAATATCCACCTCAACGAAAAACAAGTCTCTTCAGTTATTCAATTGTTAGAAGGCGGAGCTACAATTCCTTTTATTGCTCGATACCGTAAAGAGTCAACAGGAAGTTTAGATGAAGTGAAAATTGCAGAAATTAAAAATCAATATGATGCTTCCATCGAATTGGAAAAACGAAGAGCTAGCATCATCAAAACCATAGAGCAACAAGGTCAGCTAACACCCGAATTACAAGCTCAATTAAATAGTGTTTCAAATGCACAATCTTTAGAAGACATCTATCTTCCCTACAAACAAAAAAGAAAAACGCGCGCTGCCGCAGCTATAGAAAAAGGATTGGAGCCTTTGGCGAAAATTATCTTCGCGCAAAACGGAGGGAATTTCGACAATAAAACAGAAGAAGAATTGGCTGGCGCTCGAGATATTATCGCAGAGTGGGTAAACGAAAATGTAAGCGTTAGAAATACCATTAGAAAAACCTTTGAGCGCGAAGCCATTTTATACGCCAAAGTGAAAAAAGGAAAAGAAGCCGATGCTATAAAATACCGCGATTACTTTTTCTTTAAAGAAGAATTGAGAAAAATTCCGTCGCATAGGTTGTTGGCGATAAAACGCGGACAAGAGGAAGGTTTCCTCAAAGCCTACGTTGCCATTAACAACGACCCAACCGTAGAATCTATCAATCGCTTGTTGGTTAAAGGAAATGGCGCTGCACAAAAGCAAGTAGTACTTGCCATTGCCGATGCTTACGAAAGATTGTTGGTGCCTAGCATGGAAACCGAATTTGAAAATTTATCGAAAGAAAAAGCCGATAAAGAAGCGATAAATATCTTCACTACTAATTTGCGACAATTGTTGTTGAGCGCGCCACTCGGACAAAAACGCATCTTATCCATCGACCCAGGATTTCGCACCGGTTGCAAAACTGTTGTGCTAAATGAACTCGGCGATTTACAAGAAGAAACTGTGTTGTATCCGCTGCAAAAGCAATTTGAAACACAACAAAATTTAAAGCATTTATTAAGCACTCACAAAATAGAAGCGGTTGCCATTGGTAACGGAACGGGCGGCAGAGAAACAGAAACTTTTGTGCGCGATTTCATTAAAAAAAATCCCGAGTTTAAAGCCATTCAAATTCACATGGTGTCTGAACAAGGCGCATCTATTTACTCTGCTTCTGACATTGCGCGCGAAGAATTTCCCGATAAAGACATCACCGTT
>CAMDPJ010000084.1 GCA_945903925.1 Chryseobacterium gleum | reverse complement strand
AAATATTCTGAATACAACATGGGCGCTATGTTAAAATACAATTTGATGAATGAACTATTTAATACATGGAAGCTATTGGGTGGAATGTGGGCAAGAGCTGGTGATGCAGGTAGTGTGTTTGCGGGGTTAATGCGCAACAACTGGACTTTCGGTGTTAGCTACGATGTGAATCTGTCTAACCTTCAGCCGGCGTCGCAGAATAGAGGCGGATTGGAATTGTCGGTTATCTACATTTGGAAAAAATTACCTGAACGACCAAAGTTTAAAATATGTCCCGACTACTTGTAAAACATATCATACTTTCCTTCTGCTTTGTGCTTTGCGCATACACATTAAATGCGCAAAAGAAAGAGTATGCCAAGTGGGCCGAAGATGCTTTTATGCAAGGAGATTTCATTAGTGCGGCCAATTCTTATCAAAAATTATTTGAAATTGATTCTAGCAATATAGATGTTGCCTTCAAGTTGGCAGAATCTTACCGTGGCTACAAAGCATTTAAAAAAGCATATTCTTGTTACGATTTGGTAAATAAATCTGTACAGCGCGCTGCATACAGCGATGCCTTGTATTGGATGGCCATGATTAACAAAATGCTTCGCAATTATACTTTAAGCCAAAAGCAGTTTGGTATCTATATCAAAGAAGCAAAGAACAAATCGTCGTTTTATTATGTAAGTGCTGCGCAAGAATTGAAAGTAGCCAAAGAAATTCCTTTCATTCTTAAAGATTCGGTGAAGTGCGAAGTATTTCCTGTAAGTGCATTAAATACCACACATGCCGAGTTTTCTGCTCAGCTGCACAACGACTCTACTTTGTTTTTTTCGGCCATGCGTCCCATAGAAAAAGGTTACGCAATTGATGTTTATGAAGCACAAGGAATAGACAGTGTATGGCAAAATGAAGTGTTGTATTCTGTTTTGAAAAAGGAAAAAGGCAATGCCGCCAACATTACTTTTAATAAAGATAAATCTCGATTTGTTTTTGCCGATTGCGATGACAAGCAAATGTGTGTATTAAAAGAATGCGTGAAAACCGACAGTTCGTGGACTGCGCCTAAACCTTTAGGCGATCAAATTAATTTAGCGGGTTTCAACAATACGCATCCACATTGGACTGTGATTGCCGACAAAGAAATTTTGTTTTTCACATCGAACAGAACAGGCGGAAAAGGCAAGTTGGATATTTGGTACAGTGAACTAAATAAAGGGGAATTCAGTACGGTCAAAAATATAGGTTCTGCTATCAATACACCAGGTGATGAAATAACGCCTTATTATTCTATCACTGATACCGCTTTGTATTTTAGTTCCGATTGGCATGCTGGAGTAGGAGGGACAGATATTTTTTATGCTAAAGGAAACATCAATGCTTTTGCCACTCCAAAAAACTTGGGTGTGCCTATCAACTCGTCGCGCAATGATCAGTATTTTTATATCGATGAACAAGGAAAGGGCTTTTTGTCTTCTTTACGAGAGGGCACTTTAAGTGACAATGAAGATGCTATTTGTTGTGCCGATTTATATACTTTCTCTAAGCATAAAAAAGTGGTGTTGCCTAATGATAAATTGCCTTACAAATTAATTGAGGCTTATGTTGAATTACCTTTGGTGCTGTATTTCCACAACGATGAGCCCAATAAGCGCACGCGCGATACGCTTACCAAATACACCTACATGGAGACCTATGCAGCGTATAAAAAATTGCAACCCGATTATTTAACTAAATACCCTGAGGTTTTAGAAGGCCAGCAAAAGCAATTGGCTAGTGATGAGATGCAATATTTCTTTGATAATCATGTGGATTTGGGCGTGGAGAATTTACATAAGTTTACTACCGAATTGATTGCTTATTTAGAGCAAGGCTATTCTGCCGAGGTTTTAATCAAAGGCTTTGCCAGTCCGCTAACCACCTCCTCATACAACGTAAATTTATCGTTGCGAAGAATTTCTTCCTTGATGAATTATTTAAAGGTGTATCAAGGTGGAGTGTATGTTCCTTATTTTAATGGAACAGCGGCCAACGGTGCCAGACTTACCTTTATAAAAAATCCGAACGGTGAATACAAATCGGCTACAGGTGTGAGCGACGATTATTACGATGTTAGAAATTCTATTTACAATCCGCGTGCAGCTATAGAAAGAAGAATAGAAGTGGTGCGCGTTAATTTGATTCCTAAGGAGCCAAAGGAAATTGCCTATTTCGATAATTTCAGAAAGATGGAAATAAATTTAGATACCATTTCGGGAGAGCAGGTGAGTCATAAAATTTATTTGAGAAATACAAGTGCTGCAGCGTGGACCGTTGAAAGTATTGGCGCCGATTGTTCTTGTACGCAATTGAAATGGGATAAGCAGGTGGTGGAGCCTGGCGATTATTTGGCATTGGATTTCACTATAGATGTAACTGCTAAAAAAGGAGAGAAGCACAATATCATTTCTTTAAAGAAATCGAACAACAAAGAATATCAAGCCATAGAATTAAAGTATTTTGTGCAGTAAAAAGTTTTAGGTGTTTTCACAAAAAAAGCTGAAATTCACGGCGCTAAATTCAACAACATCAAAAATTGACTTATGAAATTTAAATTATTTATAGCGGCCAACATCTTTTTATTGGCATCTTGCGGTAAATGTGTAGAGAAGTGTTCAAAATCAAAAAAGCAAGAAGCAGGGGCTCCAGCTACCGAACAACAAAAAGTGAGTTATGCTTTGGGAAGTATGATAGCCAATGACTTGAAGAAAAATGGTGTAGATACATTAGATGTAAATTATTTCTCAAGAGCCTTTAACGTGACGTACGGAAAAGATACTGCCTTGTACAATGAATCAGAAGTAAAAGCTATTATGGAAATGTTTTCTCAACAAATGAGAATGAAGCAAGAAATAAAAAAACAGCAGGAAATTGATTCGGCGAATGCAGAAGGCAAAAAGTTCTTGGCGCAAAATAAAATGAAAACAGGTGTAATTACTACTCCATCTGGTTTGCAATACAAAATCATTAAGCCAGGTACTGGTAATTATCCTCAGGAAACCGATCAAGTTAAAGTTCATTACGAAGGTAAATTGTTAGATGGTAAAGTTTTCGATAGTTCATTTGAAAGAAAGGAGCCAGCTACTTTTGGATTGAATCAAGTAATTCGCGGTTGGACTGAAGGCTTGCAACACATTAACGAAGGCGGTGAATTAGAATTGTATATTCCTTACGATTTGGCTTATGGCGAACAAGGTGCTGGCGGTATGATTCCTCCTTATGCTACTTTAATTTTTAAAGTACAGTTAATTAGAATTGAGAAAGCACAAGAGCACGGTCCGGGTGATGGTCACAACCATTAGTGATTTACAATGAAGAATTTACTCGTTTCTTTTCTTCCTTTGTTGATTGTATTTGCTGTCCTCTTAAGTTTTAGAAAGAATATAGATGATGTGTTTTTTCTTAATAACATGGAAACGAAATGTGCTGCTAGTGATAACTTGTACTTTGATAATTTAATTAATAACCCTTCATTAGAGTACACTTTATTTTCTGGTACAGACAGTAGTGGTGTTATTTATATGTTTGGTTCATCTGAGCTTACGGCAAAAAGCGATGCTCTTCCTTTTACGTTTATATCTAAATATTTTAAAAATAAAGTGATAGGGGTAGGACATGCTGGTAATCAGTGTTTTTCTATTTATTCTCAGCTTTTAGCGCATAAAGACAAACTAGATAAAACTCCTGTTTTCATTATTCTTTCGCCCGGTTGGTTTGCCAATGAGGGAACCACATCTGAATGTTTTTTAGAGTACAATTCACCAACCATGATGAACAAGATATTGATGAGTGAAGGTAATGATGAGTTTAAGCAATATCAAATGAAACGGGTGAGCGAGTTGTATTCTGAATTGGTGAATCCCGACGTGAATTTCCGCATGATGTTTTTAGAGGATAGAGCCAATAAGAGCATCGTTAATCGATTGTTTTTATCACCTCTTATTTATGCAGATGTCTTTTTGCAAAATGCCAAACAAGATGTGTTTTACAGCTGCTACAACAATATTCCGTTTTATAAAAATGTGTTGCGAGACGAACATGTTGATTTGCCTTGGGATAGTTTGTTTGCCGCTAGTAAGAAAGAGCACGAAGCAAATGCAACCAACAATTCTTGGGGGGTAAATAACGTGTATTATTCTACTTATGTAAACGGCAAAACAACAGAAATGAAAATTCAGCAATACGAAGGCAATACCGAATGGCAAGATTTAAAAATGTTGCTTCGTTTACTTAAAGCAAATAAGGTGAATGCCTCATTTATGATTTTACCCATCAATCCTTATTATTATACCAATACGAAGGAGCTAACTCCTTTTATTTCAAAAATAAATACAGAGGTTGTAAAAACAGGTTATCCTTGTTTAAATATGTGGAATGACGATACAACTACTTTTGAAAAGCCAATATTGAATGATGTGATGCACTTGAGTTCTTACGGACTTTTGAAAGTAGATCAGTTTTTAGTGAGTACCTATAAATTAGAGCAATGAAAGATAAATTAATCGTTAAGTTTTTGATGAATACCTTATTGTACTCTCTTTTAGCTTTGTCTTTTTATTTGTTATACTCTCCACTTAACAATCATAAAAACAATAAGGCAAGCTCTGCGGTGCAGTTTGTTTACCAACAATTTTAATATATGCTTCCTTTTGGTTCTATAGAGTTTTTCTTTATCATCATCATGCAAATTTTAGTGCTGCTTATTGCCAAACAATGGCTAAGCGATAAATTCTATAAATATGTATTGGCTGCGCTCAATTTCTCTTTTTTGTACTTCGTTTATCCTCATCCTTTTCATTTCTTTTTGCTCATTTTTTTCTCTTATGGCTTAACCTACTTTCTTACCGATGTGCTTAAAGTGAGCAATAACGTTTGGGCTTTTGGTACTTTACTGGTGGTGCTGCCCTTGATTTTAGTTAAGCTAGATATTAGTACAAGTGGTTTTAAATGGAATGATGTGCTTTCTTTTGCCGGACTCTCGTACGCCAGTTTTAGAATCTTGGGTTATTATATGGATAAGGCACCCGATGAAAAAATAACTGACATTACTTCCTATTTCAACTTCATTGCTTTTGCGCCAACAATGTTAATTGGACCCATAGATAGATACGCTCATTTTAAAGCTTCAGAAGACAAGGGCTTTAGCGCAATCAATTATCTTAATTTTGAAGAAGGGTGGAAGGTTTTTGTAAAAGGATTGGCCTTTAAATTCCTATTGGCTGAATTGGTAGATAGATATTGGTTGAATGTTTTCGATTACACAGAGAAAAGTACGCTTTTGTTTCTTAACGAAATGTACAGCTATTATTTCTATTTGTTTTTTGATTTCGCAGGTTACTCATTTATGGCATTGGGTATCGGTAAAATGATGGGTATAGAAGTACCCTTAAACTTTACCAATCCTTTCTTAGCGGTTAATCCGCAAGAGTTTTGGCAACGTTTTCACATCTCCTTAGGCGCTTGGTTAAGAGATTATTTCTTTAAACCTGTATATATGTTTTTAAGCAGAAAAACAAAATGGTTTAAAACAAGTGTGATTCAGCAGAATATTGCCTTGTTACTTACTTTTTTGTTGATGGGCTGTTGGAACGGACTCAAATTTAACTTCATCATGAGCGGCTTGCTGTTTGGCGTTTATTCTGTGGTGCACAATAGCTACAAACACATCTGCGAAAAGAAGGGGAGAGACATTGTTTTTGGTAAGTTGTCGCCCAACATCGTTAAATACATAAGCATCGCGATTGTATTTAATTTAGTAGCCTTTTCGCTTTATGTTTTTAGTGGAAGGATGTAGGGGCGAGCTGCTGCTCGCCCGTTCATTAATCATTGCGGGCGAGCGGCAGCTCACCCCTACTGACGTGTTAACTTAATTAATTCTTTCTCTCCAACTCTCTCATATTTTCTATTTTCTTTCTGGCCAAGAAACCATTGATGTCTTCGAAATGTTCTTTAACGCGTTTGTTGCCGAATTCGAAAACTTTGGTAACCAATCCATCTAAGAAATCACGGTCGTGGGATACCAAAACCAAAGTGCCATCAAAGTCGCGCAAGGCATCTTTAATGATGTCTTTTGTTTTCATGTCGAGGTGATTGGTAGGCTCATCGAGAATCAATAAATTCACAGGTTCGAGCAATAGTTTAATAAGAGCCAAACGCGTTTTTTCACCTCCCGATAATACTTTTACTTTCTTTTGAATATCATCGCCACTGAACATGAAAGCGCCCAACAAATCTTTTATTTTAGAACGAATATCGCCCACTGCAATTCTGTCGATGGTTTCGAAAATAGTCATCGATTCATCTAACAACGAAGCTTGATTTTGGGCGAAATAGCCTATTTGAGAATTGTGACCGAGCTCCAGTTTTCCATCGTATTCAATCTCCCCTAAAATGGCCTTAATCATGGTTGATTTACCTTCACCGTTTTTTCCAACGAAAGCTACTTTTTGTCCGCGCTCTATGGTTAAAGATGCATCTTTAAATACTACGTGATCTCCATAGTTTTTTGATAATTCGCTAACAATTAATGGGTAATTTCCTGAACGAAGTGCTGGTGGAAATTTTAAACGCAAAGCCGAACTGTCAACTTCATCTACTTCGATGATCTCTAGTTTTTCCAGCATTTTCACACGAGAACCAACCTGTAAAGTTTTAGAGTAAGTTCCTTTAAAACGATCTATAAATTGCTGTGTATCGGCAATGAAGCGTTGTTGCTCATCGTATTGTTTTTGCTGCTGTTCGCGACGTTCTTTGCGCAGTTCCAAATAGTGAGTATATTTAGCTTTGTAGTCGTAAATACGGCCCATCGTTACTTCGATGGTTCTGTTGGTGATATTGTCTACGAAGGCTCTATCGTGAGAAATTACGATTACTGCTTTGGCGCTGTTCAACAAGAAATCTTCTAACCATTGTATCGATTCAATGTCCATGTGATTGGTAGGCTCATCTAATAAAATCAGATCGGGCTTACGCAATAATATTTTAGCCAACTCAATACGCATTCTCCAGCCACCACTAAACTCGCTTGTTGGTCGGGTGAAATCTTCTCTTAAAAAACCCAATCCTTTCAGTACTTTTTCAACTTCAGCTTCGTAGTTTACTTCTTCAATAGAATAGAATTTTTCGCTTAACTCAGAAACATCTTCAATGATTTTAGCATATTCATCTGATTCGTAATCGGTGCGTGTTTCTAGTTCTTTATTCAATCGATCGATTTCGGCCTTCATCTTGAAAATTTCAGCGAAAGCCTTAGATGCTTCTTCCAAAACAGTAGCGTCATCGTCGGTTAACAAGTGTTGTGGTAGGTAAGCGATAACAGCTTCTTTAGGGGCAGAAACATTGCCTTTCGACGGTTTGCTGGCACCTGCAATGATTTTTAGTAGTGTAGATTTTCCAGCACCATTCTTACCCATCAGGGCTATCTTATCGTTATCGTTAACAGAGAAAGAAACCTCGCTAAACAAAGTTGTTCCACCAAACTGCACCGCTAAATTATCTATTGAAATCATTGTAAAAAATTTAAGAGGCAAATATAAGGTTCGAAAATGTAAAATCGATTTTTATTGAGCTAACAATTTTATCTTTGTTTGATAGCAAAATAGATCATGCAAAGAAAAATAAAATTGATTTGGGATTTTAGAGGTCCCGACTCTAAAGGAATAGCCGAGCATCATAAAATTCATTTGGGAGAGTATGGAGAAAGAGCAAAGCTATCTTTTTACGAAGTAGGCTTCGAGGTGATTAATGAGCAATACCATATTGCCTATATTACTGTAGAAGAAAAAGATATGAAATTGTTGCGTGATGCCTTAAGGCCGCATAGAGGAGAGGTGGCTTAATGCGGCAATTTATCTTTCAATATTCCATACAAATAAACACCCAATATTGCGCTTAACAATGCAATAGCAATGGATACGTAGCCAGCGCCAACTAAAGCGTATAGTGGTCCGGGACAAGCTCCTGTTAATGCCCAACCTAAGCCGAACATTATACCTCCAATAATGGTTCCTTTGGTGAATTGTTTATCTATGATTTCAATGACTTCACCCGAGATTGTTTTGAGGTTTTTCTTTTTGATGATCATTATTGAAATCATACCAGTAACCACAGCACTGCCTATTACGCCATACATGTGGAAAGATTGGAAGTGAAACATTTCCTGAATGCGAAACCAGCTGATAACTTCTGCTTTATAAAGTATAATGCCGAAAACAATACCGAACAATAGATATTTTAAATTTTTCATTACGCTAAAATTAGAGGTAAAAGAATCCATGATGCTATGAGTCCGCCAATAAAGAACCCAATGGTTGCTACCAATGAAACCCAGCTCAGTTGCGATAAACCGTAAATGCTGTGTCCCGATGTGCAGCCATCGACATATCTAGTTCCAAAACCAACCAATAATCCACCAACTACCAATAGTATGAAAGAAGAAGAGTTAAAGTTTTCCAAAGCGAACAATTGCGAAGGCATATAACCATCAAAATTGGTGATTCCCCATTCATTAAGTAAGGTTTTGGTATCGTTTGATATGTCAACCGGATTCGGATTTTCAATGATGTTAGCACCAACATATCCGCCAATAACAATACCTGCAACGAAAAGAATATTCCACATTTGTGCTTTCCAATCGTATTTAAAGTAATCGCCAATTTTGGGTAAGGTAGCGGCACACAGGTGACGCATGCTAGATGAAACACCAAAAGGTTTATTGCCTGCTATGAGCAGTATTGGTATCATTAATCCGATTAACGGTCCGGCCACGTACCACGGCCAAGGTTGAGATATGAATTCTATCATAAGTTGTAAAAAAAAATCCTTCACCAAAAGATGAAGGATTTAAAAATAAAGTTTTATTAATTACCCCAAGTATGTTTTCAATAACTTACTTCTAGTATTGTTTTTCAAACGTTTGATTGCTTTTTCTTTGATTTGACGAACACGTTC
>CAMDPJ010000083.1 GCA_945903925.1 Chryseobacterium gleum | reverse complement strand
GTATGCGGTATCGCTAACGAGTTTATATCGGTAGAAATCGGAAATGACTTTTGCTGCCGTTTTTTTTAAATTTTCATGAGGTACTGTGGTGCAAAAGAAAAGTTGAAATTCGTTCATGCTAGAAGGAAATCGGGCGTAGGTAATTCCTTTGAAAGATATGTTGCCTTGGTTCTTTTCTAAATGTCGGGCAGCCTCCACTAAGCGAGTGCATTTGTGTTTTAATTCTTGTTTATTAATAGTGATTGTAAAATTATATTGAGGCGTTGAAGCATTGGGAATAGCAATGTTGCTGTCTTTTTGTGTGTAATAGTACAGGTTGTTTTCAGAGAGGATGAAACTATATTCGCCTTCTTCGGGAACAATCATTTCAAAATTGCCAAACCTATCTGTTTTAACGCTATTAAGTTTGAGCGCTTTTTTCCAAAGATTAATTTTCATGTCGGCAGGGAAGAGTCCGGCATTATCGCTAACACTTCCATTAATCCTCACCTCAGAGGGTTTTACAAACATTGATACATTCAATGTAATTAGAATGAGGAAGACGAAAGAATATAAAATTGCTTTTTTCAATCGATTAAAAATATCAAATAAAATTAAACAAAGGAATATTTTGTTGTCAGTTCCATTCGTCGGATTAAAATAGCTGATAATGTTTTTTATTGCTATGCTTGCTTTTTTTTATTGCTTTAGCCTTAACAATTGCTTACATTAACAGATTAAAGAATAAACTACTTATGAAAAAATTGAGCATACTACTTGTTTTGGCACTTTTTCATGTCTGCTGTTATGCGCAAGGATCATCCTCTATGATGTCCAATTTAATTAATGAAGGCAAAGTGAGCGAGTTGAGCGGAAATTATAGTGGCGCTGAAGACGCTTATTTGAGTGCACTTTCTATCGATTCAAATGCTACAGAGGTGCATGTTTTATTGGGTAAATTGTACCACACCACCAATAAGTACAATTTGGCTTTAAAAGAATTAGATAAGGCTGTAGAGATTAATAAAGAAAATCCCGATGCGTTTTTTACAAGAGGAAATATTTATGTAGATCTGGGTAGCAATCATTTGGCAATTGAAGATTATACTAAATCTATTGAACTTGATCCATCTGCAATGGAATATTATATGAGTCGCGGCTTTGTTTCTGCTCAATTGGGTTTGTTTAATGATGCTACAAATGATTTTGCTATTGCCATTGAAGTAAATAAAGAAGATGCTGTAGCGTATTACAATTTCATTAGAGTGCAAGGTTTAGATGTGTTGCAAAACAATTGCACTTATGCTCAAACGCAAATGAATTCGGGTAACATGCAAGCCGAATTGGTGGTAAGTACTTTTTGTTTTTAAAAATCAATGATCTTCAATTCGCTGTTTTAACGAATAATCATAAATCTATTTGATAAATTCGCCTTTCAGTATGCGAAATGAAAATAGAAAGCAAAAAAGATATTATCTTCATAGTCAATCCCATTTCGGGAGTAGGAAAGCAAAAGTTGGTAGAAAAAGAAGTTGCAGCACATCTCGACACAAATAAATTCACTTACCAATTTATTTACACTGAAAGAGCGCATCATGCTTATGATATCGCGAAAGATGCGGCATTGGCAGCAATAGATATTGTTGTGATTGTTGGTGGTGATGGCTCGGTGAATGAAACAGCAAAAGCTTTGGTGAACACTCAAACGAAAATGGCGATTGTTCCAACAGGTTCTGGCAATGGTTTAGCTCGCCAATTAGGAATTCCGTGCAATGTAAAAAAAGCAGTTTTACAGTTAAACAAAGGCGAATATTTTTTAATTGATACTGGCTTTATAGGCGACCATTTTTTTGCGGGTGCTGCTGGTTTGGGTTTCGATGCTGTTATCGCCCAAGAATTTCCCAAGATGAAAAAGAGAGGTTTTGCTTCTTACATCAAATTGTTTTTTAAGAATATTAGTAGGTATAAACCAAAATCGTTTGAGGTTGACGGACTCACTGCTATTGATGCAAAAGATTGTTTTGTGTTTACTGTTTCAAATTCCGGACAATACGGTAACGGAGCTGTAATTTGTCCGCAATCTAAATTGAACGACGGTGAACTCGAATTGGTGATTATCAAAAGAATTCCTCTTTTTCTTTTGCCCTTTTTTGCATTTAAATTATTTGCAAAAACGTTAAAAAACGGAACGTATTATCGTTCGCAAAACTTTAAGAAAATACGCGTCAAAGGAAGAAATATCATTGCGCATGTTGATGGTGAACCTACTGTTTTAACTGATGAGTTTGAGGTGAAGGTGGTAGAAAAATCGTTGTGGGTGGTGAGGTAGATTTCACATCAAAAACATTTGCTCCGATTCAAAAACATTTAACTTGTTGTCATTTTGTTTTATAGAATTCATCATTGCTTTTGCTACAATTTCGGCATCAATTATTCTGTATTTTTTAAATAATCCTAAGCCATTAAAAAATTTCAAAATAGGAAAACTAAGCACTTCGCTAATTCTAAATTCTTTGCGATTGCCTCCTAGTGGCCCCGGACGCATAATGTTGATTTGTTGAAAGGGTAAATGTTTTACAGCTTCTTCTAATTCGCCTTTCATTCTTAAATAAAATGTGCTTGATTTTGCTGATGCACCAATCGATGAAATTAAAACATAAGTTTTTAAGCCGTTTTCTGCTGCCGCTTTTGCTGTTTGAAATTGGTAAGTGAAATCTACTTCGTATTGCGCCGCTTTGCTTTTCGCGTTTTTTAGTGTTGTGCCCATGCATGAAAATAAAATGTCGCCCACAACCAAGTGCTGGTATGAGTTGATGTTTTTAAAATCAACTATTATTTCTTCTATTTTAGTGTGTTTTATTTCAGATGGTTTTCTTACTAAAATTTTGATCTTAGAATAGTTGTCATCGTTAATGAGCTGTTGAAGGATTGCAGCGCCTACGAGTCCGGATGAGCCTAGAATTATTGCGGTTTTCATAATTGCATTTCAAAAAAAATCCCTTCCGTTAGCTAACGGAAGGGATTTCATCTTATACTTTCTCAATCCATCCGAACTTATCTTTTTCAGTTCCTTTTCGAATGTTGGCCAAGTGGTCGTTTACTTTATTGCTGAAATCTCTGTTTTCAATGGCAGGTAATTCGTAAGTGGTGCCTTTGTAGCCAATGTGACTAATGTGGCAAATGGTTACCGCTGTGCCTGTTCCAAAAACTTCTAATAAAGTGCCAGCATGCAAAGCTGCCATTACTTCATCAACAGAAAGATTTCTTTCTTCTACCTTCATTCCCCAGTCGCGAGCGATTGTTAAAACCGTGTCGCGCGTGATTCCCGAAAGGATAGTATCTCCAGCTAGAGGTGTAATGATAGTACCACCAATGTTTACCATCAAGTTCATAGTACCCGATTCTTCAATGTACTTATGTTCTTTGGCATCGGTCCAAATCAATTGATCAAAACCTTCTTTCTGCGCCAATTTAGTTGGATACAATGAAGCTGCGTAGTTACCCGCAGTTTTTGCGAAACCAACACCACCAGCTGCTGCGCGAGTGTAATGCTCTTCAATTTTCACCTTAACTGGCGCATCGTAATATTTATTTACTGGCGAGCAGAAAATGATGAATCTATAAGTTGAAGATGGTTTAACACCAATGAATTCGTCGGTTGCATAGATAATCGGACGGATATACAACGACGCTCCTTTTACATTAGGAACCCATGCTTTGTCGATATTTACCAATTGTTTCAAGGCATCTAACACAAAAGCCTCATCGAATTGTGGAATACACATTCTATCGGCAGAGATGTTTAACCTCTTGAAATTGGCTTTCGGACGGAATATTACTACTTCGCCGTCTTCTGTATAAAAAGCTTTTAATCCTTCAAAAATAGATTGTGCGTAGTGTAATGAGAGGAAAGCAGGAGAGACTGAGACTGGTCCGAAAGGCACAATACGCGCATCTTTCCACGCCCCATCATAATAATCCATAATAAACATGTGATCGGAAAACTCGTGTCCGAAAACAATGTGCTCTAAGTCAAGCTCATGTAATTTTGATTGCTTGGCTAATTCGATTTTAATACTACTCATTTGCTTTTTCTCTATGTATCTATATTCTAAAAGTATTAAGAAAAGTGAGTTTGCAAAAATTTTAGGGGGATTTTATTATTAATTAAGCATTAAATTTTTTGGTGGTGGTGTTTTATTAAGAGGCCTCATCCCCAGCCCTTCTCCAAAAGAGAAGGGAGCCACTGCTTGAAAAGAGTTGTTAAACACAGTCACCCTTCTCTTTTGGAGAAGGGCTGGGGATGAGGCCAATTAAATTTTAATTCCCGCCCTCACCGTATAATCAATTCTGTTCAGCAACATCTTAACTTTATTCTCTTTAAAGTACTGGTCGGTGGCGTCTTTAGCGCCTTTCCAATGACCATAATCATCGATAATCAAAACGCCATTTTTCACCAAAATAGGGTAGAGGTGAACTAATTCGTGGTAAGTAGATTCAAACCAATCGGTGTCTAATCTTAATAATGCAATTGTGTTTGGAATCGTTTGTGGAATGGTATTTTCTACCTTTCCTTCAACAAAAATGATGTTTTCTTGAGGGTAGCCGCAGCTGTGCAAATTCTTTTTTACTTCATCAAGAGAGCTATAACACCAAACCGATTTGTCTTCGTTTTTAGGTGTTTCTGCCAAAAGGTTTTTAGCAAGATTGCCCAAAAAATCAACGTCTTTAGCTGTTGGTTCGCTCATGCCTTCAAAGGTGTCGTATAGAAATATTTTTCTGTCGCTAACACCCAATTCTTTTAATGTTTTGGCGATAAGCATGGCACTTCCACCTTTCCAAACGCCACATTCTACAAAATCACCAGAAATATTATTTTCAATCAAATATCGTACACTTTGGTATAACGAGAATAGAGGTTCAATGGTGGTGAAAGAAAAATCTTTGCATTCGTGGTATATCTTAAGGAACAAAGCATCGTCGATATCCAGAGGGATTCCGTTTTTCACAAGGCTATCATTTTTTTTTGAAATTTGATAGCCAGCTTTGTCGGCAATATTTTTAATGAATTGCTTCATGCGCTAAAGATAGTTTCTGCGATTTAAACTGACAACTCTTCTTATTAATTCTTTAAATTAAGTCAATGTGTCATAAAAAATCGCTTGGCAAGGCTGTTGCAATTTCGCCACAACAAAAAAATTAAATTATGTCTAAAGGAAATATTAAAGTTCAGGCGGAAAACATTTTTCCCATCATCAAACGCTTCTTGTATTCAGATCAAGAAATCTTTTTAAGAGAGTTGGTTTCTAACGCAGTAGACGCTTGTCAGAAATTAAAAACACTTTCTTCAGTAGGTGAAGCTCAAGGCGATATTGGCGATTTACAAGTTGAAGTATTGTTAGATAAAGAAGCCAAAACCCTTACCGTTCGTGATAATGGTATTGGTATGACTGGTGAAGAAATTGAAAAGTATATTGCTCAAATTGCCTTTTCGGGTGCAGAAGAATTCGTGAATAAATACAAGGATAAGGCAGAAGGAATCATCGGCCATTTCGGTTTGGGTTTCTTCTCTGCGTTCATGGTATCAAGCAAAGTAGAGGTTTATTCTAAATCGTTTAAAGAAGGAAGTAAAGGTGCAAGATGGATTTGCGAAGGTTCTACCGATTACGATTTACAAGACGAGCCTAAAGCAGAAAGAGGAACAGATATTATTTTGCACTTAACAGATGATGCAAAAGAATATTTAGAAGATTATAAAATCAAAGAATTACTAGATAAATATTGCCGTTTCTTGCCTGTTGCCATTAAGTTTGGCACCCTTGAGGAAGCCAAAGATGATTTAAAAGTTACGATAGACAATATCGTGAACAATCCTAATCCGTTGTGGAAAAAAGGTCCGGCTGATTTAACAGAAGCCGATTACAATGATTTCTACCGCGAGTTGTATCCAATGACTTTCGAAGATCCCTTATTCAACATTCACTTAAACGTAGATTATCCTTTCAACTTAACGGGCGTATTGTATTTCCCTAAATTGAAAAAGAATTTAGAGTTGCAGAAAAACAAAATTCAGTTGTATTCTAACCAGGTTTTCGTGACCGATTCAGTGGAAGGAATTGTACCTGAATTCTTAATGTTGTTGCACGGTGTGTTAGATTCTCCAGATATACCTTTAAACGTTTCTCGTTCTTATTTACAAGCCGATCAAAACGTGAAAAAAATATCGAACCACATCACTAAAAAAGTGGCCGATAAATTAGAGGAATTGTGCAAAAGTAACAGAGAAGATTACGCAAAAAAATGGGATGATATTAAAGTGTTCATCGATTATGGAACATTGAGCGAAGAGAAGTTTGGTGAGCGTTCTAAGAAATTCATGTTGTTTAAAAATGTAGTTGGAGAATATTTCTTGTTCGACGAATATTTAGAAAAAATAAAAGCTGCCCAAACCGATAAAGATGGAAAAACTGTGGTGTTGTATACGCATAGCGAAACAGAACACCATGCTTATTTAGAGAATGCGAAAGAAAGAGGATACGACGTGTTAATCATGGATAGTCCGCTAAGCTCACATTTGCTAAACAAATTAGAACAACAAAATACCAATGTTACTTTCAAACGTATTGATGCCGATACTTTAGATAAGTTGATTGCTAAAGAAGAAGCGCAAGTTTCTAAATTAAGTAAAGAAGACGAAGAGAAATTAAAACCGGTAATTACTTCACAAGTTGAAGCTGGAAAATACACTGTTGTTTTTGAAAGCTTGAGTGAAAAAGAAAAACCAATGTTGATTACGCAAAGTGAGTTTATGCGTCGTATGAAAGAGATGCAAGCTACAGGCGGTGGCGGTATGAGTATGTTTGGTTCTATGCCCGAAAACTACAACTTGGTGGTGAATGCTAACCATCCTTTGATTTCTAAAATATTGCAAGAGAAAGATGAGAGCGTTCAAAAAACGTTGGCAAAACAAGCAGCCGATTTGGCTTTACTTTCTCAAGGATTGTTGAAAGGAAAAGATTTAACAGAGTTTATCAATCGCAGTGTTGATTTAATCAAGTAATAGAATTAGTATAGCACAACTAAAATTTTAAAAAATGGAAATTGCAGGAAGAAAAATCAGTACCGGTTTAATTATCGGAGTTATCCTTGGGATAATTGTTTTGTGGGGAGTTGTTTGGTATAACGGCACTGTGAGTGCCAATGAAGATGTAAAAGGCCAGTGGGGTAAAGTAGAAAGTGCTTATCAACGCAGAGCCGATTTGATTCCTAATTTGGTGAATACAGTTAAGGGTTATGCTAAACACGAAAGCGATGTATTGATTCAGGTAACAGAGGCTCGTGCGTCAGTCGGTCAAGTGAAAATTGATCCAAGCAACATGAAAGCTGAGGATATTCAAAAATTCGAACAATCGCAAGGAGCGGTTTCTTCAGCTATTTCAAGATTGTTGGTGGTTGCTGAGCAGTATCCTGATTTGAAAGCGAATCAAAATTTCTTGGCTTTGCAATCTCAGTTGGAAGGTACTGAAAACAGAATCAATACTGAGCGCAACTACTTCAACGAAACCGCCGCAACTTACAACAAGAGAATTCAAAAAATTCCTGGAAACTTGTTTAATGCTTTAGCTGGTTTTGAAGAGAAACCGTACTTCGCAGCAAAGGCTGGCGCAGATGAAGTGCCCAATGTAGATTTTGGTAAATAAGATGAACGCTAAAGATTTATTTTCTGAAGAAGCACGCCAACAAGTAGTAAATGCTATTGAGGCAGCCGAGTTCAACACATCAGGTGAAATTAGAGTTCATATAGAAAATAAATGCAAAATTGAAGTGCTCGACAGAGCCGCATACATCTTCAAATATTTAGAAATGCACAAAACAGCACTCCGCAATGGTGTGCTGTTTTATTTGTCGGTAAGCGATAAAAAGTTTGCGGTGATTGGCGATGCTGGTATCAATGCAAAAGTGCCTGCCGACTTTTGGAACAACGTTAAAGACTTGGTGATTTCTAATTTTAAACAAGAGAAATTTACTGAGGGCTTGAGCGAAGGAATTCAATTGGCCGGCTTGCAACTTAAAGAACATTTTCCTTATCAATCTAACGATAAAAACGAATTGAATAATGAAATCTCTTTCGGCTAAAACGCAGTTCGCAATTGCGATGCTGCGCACCCGCAGTAGAAGCAACCTCATCCTTTTGTTTTTGTTTAGTACATTTTCTGTATTAGCGCAAAACTGTATTCCCGAGAAACCAACGCAACGTCCTTATTACGTTACCGATCAAGCTGGCGTTTTATCTCAAGAAGAAATTTCATCATTAGAACAACGCTTACAATTGTTTGATGATTCTACTAGCAATCAAATTGTGGTAGTAATTGTTGCCGATATGTGTGGCGCAGATAAAGCGCAATTTGCCACTGAACTTGGTGAGAAATGGGGCGTTGGTAAAGCCGATAAAGACAATGGTGTAGTAGTGTTGATTAAACCAACAGAAACTAACGGCCCGCGTACTACTTTTATCGCGGTAGGTAGAGGTTTAGAGGGCGCTATCACCGATGCCCAATCATCTGATATTGTTAGAAATTTCATGAATCCGCAATTCAAAGGGGGTAATATGTTTGGCGGAATTAGTGCGGGATTAGATTTGCTGATTCCCTTAGCGCAGGGCGAATACAAAGAAACCAATGTTCACAAAAAGGTTGATTATACTTCGATAATATTTATTGTAATCATCGCATTGGCGGTGATAGGATTTAAACTATTTTCTGCGCGTTCATACGCTCGTACTAATGGCACAAGTTTTTGGGCTGCCTTATGGCTAGTTTCAATGATGAGTAACTCATCAGGCCGAGGTAGCTGGGGCGGAGGTGGCGGCGGCGGAAGCAGCTTCGGCGGATTTGGTGGTGTTAGTTTTGGTGGCGGCGGTGCAGGAGGTGATTGGTAATTTCCTATATTTGCCACATGCGCAAAATCTTTGTCACAGGTATTAGCACAGATGTAGGTAAGACTATTGTTTCTGCTATTTTAGTAGAGGCTTTACAAGCCGATTATTTTAAGCCTGTGCAGGCCGGATTGGAAAGCTTAGACCGCGAAACGGTTAAAAGTTTAGTGAGCGCCAA
>CAMDPJ010000082.1 GCA_945903925.1 Chryseobacterium gleum | reverse complement strand
TTGCAACAAAAAGTGGGACAAAAAGTTAAGCGACATTTTTAAGATTCATTAAATTTTCAAATTCTACGATGGTTAAATTGCCTAAAGCCGAATGTCGTCGATTTCTGTTATACCAAGTTTCAATCCACTCAAAAATTGATATTGCAGCTTGTTCTCTGTCCATATAACGATTTCTATACACCAACTCTGTTTTAATGGTTTTAAAGAAACTTTCGGCCACTGCATTATCCCAACAGTTTCCTTTTCTGCTCATGCTTCTTTCAACGCACTTGTAGCTTGCTAGCAACTTAGCAAAAACCTGACAAGCATACTGAACGCCTCTATCGGAATGAAAAATCAAAGCGGAGGATGGTGGCCGATTTTTCACAGCCATTCGCCAAGCCGCAATGCAGGTATTTTCTGCGCGTAAATTACTGCTAAGCGCCCAACCTACAACTTTGCGATCGAAGAGATCCAGGATGATGGTTAAAAAAAGCCATCCTTTACCAGTTCTTATGTAAGTAATATCTGATACCCATACTTGCCCGCTATTTTCGGCGCTGAAGTTTCTATCCAACTTGTTTTCCACTATAGGATATTTGTGTTTTGAATTGGTAGTAACCACAAACTTTTTAGAGCGAACAGCCTTGATGCCGTTCTCTTTCATCAATCTAGCTACACGAGGTCTTGATACATCAAACCCTCGTTTTCTTAACTCTTCAGTCATTCTCGGACTAACATAACTAGCCTTGCACTCCTGATGTATCCGTTGAATTTCGGCTACCAGCATACGGTTCTCACCATCGCGTTTTGAAGGAAGATAATTTCTCATTCTATAATATCCGCTTTTACTCACTTTTAAAACTTTACACATTTTCCCAACTGGAAATTCCCGCTGATGGTCTTTTATAAACTGGAAGATTTCCTGTCGCTCACGGAGAAGATGCTCACGGCCTTTTTTAATATGTCGCGCTCCATCTTTACATCGGCCAGCTCTCTTTTTAGTCTAGCCAATTCTTTTTGCTCCTCTGTAAGTTGTTTTTTACCATTACCGCTAAATGCTAACGATGTGTTTAAATTTTGCTCATGTCGCCAGCGGTAGATGAATTTTGGCAATATGCCTAACTCACGTGCAATCTCTTGAACACTGCCTCGAACTTCGCTTAATTCAACTGCTTTTTGTTTGAATTCTTTGCTGTAAATTTTTATTTCTCTTTTCATTTTATTAAGGTATTGATTTGTTTCAATTTACCCTTAACTTAGTGTCCAGTCAAATGTAGCAAGTCCAGTCATTTTAAACAATTTGTTTGGAACACTATTGCTTTGTGATTTTGAATAATTTCATTAGTTTTACAATAAAATGTGGGAGGATTTAATATTAATTATATGGACTTAAGTAATACAAGCATTGCCAATGAAATTGATTTAGGTCCGTTTTATGAATCTAAAAAATTTGCTATAGAAGGTTGTTGGAATACATGCGGTGGCTCTAGTTGCTGCAAGCTTTCAAGATTTACAAAGAATTCAACTTTTGGTCAAAAAGATTCGCAAGTACTTCATTTGTATGATTTTGAATTGGATTGGCTTATTAAGAACGATCAACTTGATCCGGAGTTTGCTAAAACACTGAAAAAGAACGAGTATCAAGTTAACGATTGGAAGTTAGCTTTTTATACTATTGAGTGCGGATATGGAGGGCTTTGTCCCAATCATAAGTTTAGGCCTTTATCTTGCTTTCTATATCCCTATATGCCTTTTTTTAATGCGGAAGGAACAATAACTGAATTGGCAAATCTGTCACTTTTTGATGATGTCTTTGATAGTTTGAAGATTGAAAAACCCTGCACTTTATTTCCTAAGTTTTCTATTGACATGTATCAAAATCTGATAGATAAATATTTGAAATTTCCGAAATTCTATTTTTATTCAAATGTGTACTATAGAATGAAGAAAATAATGACTGAAAATTTCAACAAGACGAATGAAGAGAAAACCATTGAGGATTCTTTAGAAGCTTATGAGGCGATGTTTTCTCTAGGGCAGTTAATTAGTGGGAAAGAAGTAGAAAATATAGTTTTTGAAGAAAATTTAAAATTCAAAATATTTGTCTAGCAAATTCTATTGTCATTTTAAAAAAAACGAATAATTAAGAAAGGAAGAGGGGTCAGTTTTTTGATGAGCTAAACAGCTTAATTTGATTGTTGATCAAAGAGTTGTCTTCTAAATCTTTTTACGTGTTTTTTAGAAAGTTGATTAAGTGAAGATAATTGCGCAAATTAATGTTGCAGAAGTATATAAGATTTTAAATAGCCGCAGGTCTCTTTAGTTTTTTCCTAATATCGGTTTTGAATTTGCAATCAAAGCGTAAGACCAAAATGTCGATTGTATGCCGGAGGATTTATGCTTCCGGCTTTTTTTATTTTTATCGGAAAACTGCGATTAGGAATTTAGCAATTCTATATGGTCTTCTTTTTATCTACTACAGCAATTAGGTCGCCTATGTTTTTTAATCCCATTACATCTTTGAAATGAAATTTAAATCCGAATTCTTTTTCCACTTCAGCTATAAAAATTACGTTAGTCATTGATGTCCATTTTTCTACATCTTTCACTGTTGTCTCATTAGTAACAATTAAAGATTCGTTTTCAAAGATGGTACGCATTATATTAGTCAATCGTGCAATAGTGTTTTCCATATTTTTAGTTTTCTTGGTAAAGTGATGATAACTTTTCTCGATCAGTTTTTCCGCTTAAACTTAGTGATAATTTATCAATAGCAAAAATCTTCTCTGGAATCATATAAGCAGGAAGATTTTCTTTTAGGTATGAAACAAGCGACAGTTTATTATTATTATCAAAGTTTTCAATCACTATGTAAATGGAAATTGAACCTACTTTATTCTTCACTGTAAAAGCAGCTAAATTATTGTCTCCACAGAATTTTTTAGCATAAAATTCAATTTCTTCTAATTCAACGCGATGTCCATTTATTTTTATTTGATGGTCGATACGGCCACAGAACATAATATTTCCATTTTCATTTTCAAAACACAAATCACCTGTTCGGTAGGCTAAGCCTTTGTAGTTTTTATGTTCAATGTTAATGAAAGATGTTTTTGTTTTTTCTTCGTCTTTCCAATAGTGGGTAGCGGTTTGCGGACCGTAAATTACCAATTCGCCCTTTTCGCCTTGAGATACTTCTTTGTAGTCATTGTTTACTATTGCCGTTCCCATTTTGTTTAAAGCTTTACCGATGCTAATCACTCCTTTGTATGTTTCGCTTGAGCTTTCTTCCCAAAAGTATTCGGTCATAAAAACAGTGGCTTCTGTAGGGCCATAAGTATTGATTATTTTTCCGTTTGGTGTGCATTTTAACCAGCCAGATGCAGATTTTTCATATAATGCTTCACCGCAGAACAGCGACCACTTTAAGTGAGGTAACTTGAACTGATCGAAACGAGGTTGTAAATAATTAATCACCGATGGCACCATGTAGGCCTTGGTGATATTGTGATCCATTAATATTTGCAAAACCTCTAAATACATAATTCCCTCTTGCGGAACAATATAAACACTTGCGCCTGCACAAAAAGGAAGTAGGGTAGGTAATACAGAGAAATCGAAGGTTAATTCAAACATTTGTATGAATTTATCTTCGGCGTTGAAATCATACTTCGGTTCTTGCAAATGAGCTTGAGTTAGAGCCATTATGTTTTGGTGACTTATGGGAACTCCTTTCGGCATACCTGTGCTACCAGAAGTAAAGAGCAAATAAATTAAATCTTCGCCCCTAATGGCGTCAAAAGAATAATCCAATTCACCATCAATGATGGTGTTTGTTTTTATAAATTCAACCTTATCTTTTAATTTGTCTTTTATCTCATTTAAATCTTCGCTTTCTTCGGCGTATAGCAGAATTTTTAAGTTGGCATCTTCAATGATGCCCGCTGCTCTGTCGGTCGGATGTTTTTTGTTGATAGGTACATAGGCACAACCAGCAGACATTATAGCCCAAATGGAAGCGTAGGTGTTTATGTGCTCATTGGTATATAAACCAATTAATTTTGATGTATTGTAAGACTTTTTGATTTGCGCTTTTATACCACCAACAATGCTTAAAAACTGTTCGTAAGAATAGCTTGTATTTTGAATGTAAATGGCTTCTCTTTTTGCATGCTTTTTACAGCTGTTTATAAACAGTTGGTATATTGTGTGTTGTTTGTTGTCTTCAGACATTCTTTTCCTATTGGTAGCAAATATAAAATTTTATGTTGTTGACTTTAGCCTAAAATGCACTAAATACTACAAATAAATCGTTTTAACATAGGTTAGTTAATAATTATTGAATAGCCTAACCTCTTTGCCCTTTCGCTTTGCATACATTTAACCTGAATAAAAGTCATTTCAATGAATTATAGAATCATCTTTTCGTTACTCGTTTTTCAACTCATTTTTCAAATTGGTGTTGGTCAACGAACTGCTGTTTATACCAATATTGACGCAGGATACAAAAGGGCCATGGAGCTCTATCAAAAAGAAAAATACAGTGCTGCGCAGCGTGAATTTCAGCAGGTTTTGGTAGACAATAACGATCCTTTTGCCGAGGTTAAGATGAATGCAGAGTTCTATGTAGCGATGTGCTCTTTTAAATTATTCAACAAAGATGCAGAGGAATTGTTTGTGTCATTCATGAAGCGCAATCCTCATTCTCCGATGGTGAAAGTTGCTCGATTTTATTTGGGTGTTTACAACTACAGAAAACAAAGCTGGCCGCGTTCAGTAGAGTGGTTTGAGCAAGTGAGAACACACGATTTGAGCGTTGAACAAGTAAAGGAATTTAATTTTAAATTGGGCTATGCTTATTTAATGAAAGGTGATTCGGCAAAGGCTCAAACCCAATTGTACACCGCCAAAGCAGAGGAGTCGGAGTATAAAGTGCCTGCTCTTTTTTACTATTCTCATTTAGAATATACGCAAGCCAATTATGAAACAGCTTTGATTGGTTTTCAGCAGTTGAAGAACGATCCTGATTTCGGACCAATAGTGCCTTATTACATCTCTCAAATTTACTATTTGCAGAAAAAATACAGAGAGTTGGTGAATTATGCTACACCTTTGTTAGATAGCGCAAAACCTGCGCGTGTGGCAGAAATTGCAAGGTTGATAGGTGACGGACACTATGCGTTAAATGAATATTCGGAAGCTTTGCCTTATTTGAAAAAATATGCGGAAATTACCAATACTACTAACCCAGATGATTTGTATTTGTTGGCTTTTTGCTACTACAAAGTGGCAAAGTATGAAGAAGCCATTAAGTACTTTCAGAAGGTAGTGGATAAAACAACTGCCTTGGGGCAAATGTCTTTGTATTATCTTGGAGATTGTTACATGCAAACCAACAATAAAGAGGCTGCCAGAGGTGCCTTTCGTTTTGCATCGAAAGCCGATTTCGATACAGTGATTGCCGAAAATTCAACTTTTAATTACGCTAAATTGTCGTATGAATTGTCACTCGATCCTTTTCATGAAGCGATATATGCCTTAGAAGATTTTATCAGTCGTTTCCCTAATTCTCCAAGAATAGATGATGCTAGAAGATATTTGTTGGAGGTGTATTTAACAACGAATGATTACCGTCAGGCCATAGCTGCAATCGATAAAATTCAAAAGAAAACGCCTCAGTTGAATTATGCTTATCAGCGTATTGCATACTACAGAGCCATTGAGGTTTTTAACGATGAAAAGGTTTTGGTGTCTCCCGGCAGCGTAAAACAAAATTTTATTGAAGCATTGTATTATTTCAGTAAATCGTTGGCTTACCCTGTCGACCCTAAAATTACTGCGCAAGCCCACTATTGGAAAGGCGAAGCTTACTATCGTTTGCAAAAATTAGATTCGGCGTTATCTAGCTACAATAAGTTTTTGGCTTCGCCGGTAGCCTCTTCATTAAAAGAAGAAAAAGAAGTGTATTACAATATTGGCTATTGCTATTTTGATAAAAAAGATTACAAAAATGCGGCGGAGTCTTTCAGAAAATATTTTGATGAAAACTTGAATTTACGCTCTCCAAAAATGAACGATGCTTTAATTAAATCGGGCGATTGTTATTTGGTGAGTAATGCCTATTCTATTGCGGCTGGTTTCTATCAAAAAGCTTTAAACAATGGCGATTTAAGAGCCGATTATGTGATGAACAACTTGGCTTATTCTTATGAGCTATCTCGCCGACCAACCGATCAAGCCGACGTGTTAATTTCTTTGATTTCTAAATATCCTCAATCTCCTTATGTTGATGATGCTAAATTCAAAATAGGAGAGATTTATACCTTTGCTGGTAAAAACGATGATGCAGTAAAATATTACAGTAAAGTAATTGCCGAGCATGCAGGCAATGCCGAGTTGGTTCAAAAATCATACGAAGGCATTGGTTCTATTTATAGAGCGCAATCGAAAAATGCTGAAGCAATGGCTTATTACGAGAAAGCGATTAAAGAAAATCCCACTTCTCCTTTGGTTAAAAATTTATTAGAGATATACAAAGATTTGTGTGTTGTTGCGGGTACTTCTGAACGATACGAGCAATTTAGAGAATCTATTGGTGCGCCAAAATTAGGGTCATTTGAAAAAGATAGTTTGTATTATGAAATTGCCATCAATAAGTATGTTGCCGATGATGTGAAAGGCGCCATCATGAGTTTTCAAGATTATTTGGCGCAGTTTCCAGCAGGCTTTTTTGCTGTAGAGGCGCATTTCTTTCTTGCCGAATGTTTGTACAGTAAAGAGTTGTTCGATAAAGCTTTAGAATCTTATGTTTTTGTTTTAGAAAAACCAAGGGGAGAGCACACAGAAGTTGCTTTATATAAAGCGGCCAGTATTTATCAGTGGCAGAAAAAATACGATGAAGCCGTTAAGTATTTTTCTTCTTTAGAAGAGGTTTCGCAAGTGCCCGCTTACGAGTATGAAGCGCAATTGAGTTTAATGCGCGATTACGCAGCAATGCAAAGTCACGACAAAGCTATTTTATATGCTCAAAAAGTATTGAAAAATCAGTTGAGTAATGCTTCAGAACAACAAGAAGCGCATATCGTTTTAGGTAGAAATCATTTGGCTTTGTTTGATTGGTCGGTAGCCAAGGAGCATTTTAATGCAGTGTTGTTGGGCGGTAAAAACGAAAGAGCAGCCGAAGCTTCTTACTCGTTGGCTTACATCTTATATGTGCAAATGCGCTACGATGAATCGATAGATGCTATTTACGATTTCGCTAAGAAATACAGCAATTACAAAACTTGGGTGAGTAGAGGTTTAATCTTGTTGTCGGATGACTTCTTGGCCAAAGACGATAAATTTCAGGCTAAATATGCTTTGCAGTCGGTAATCGACAATTACAAAGGCGACGATTTAACCATTAAACAACAAGCTAAAGACAAGTTGAAAGCGATTGAAGATTCAGAGAAACCTGCTGCACCAGCTGCTCCTGTAGAAGAAGAAATCATTATCAATAGCGATAATCAGCAGTTGAACGAAAATAGTAATCCAACAAATGATCAAAACAATGGAGAAGGTAAATAACAACATAAAAGGAATTCTAGCATTTGCTTTAACTCTTGTTGTGGCAAATTTGTGGGCGCAAAGCGGTACCAATTTAACTTCAGATAAGGTTAAAATTGAAATAGAGCAATCCGATAAAATCAACGATAATCCGATTTTTAACGACTCTATCAAAATTAATAGCGAGTTGAAATACGGTATGGTAGAAAGAAAAGCACCTTCTACTTTTAAACTAAAGCCTATTACAGCGCCTAAATTAGGAACAACGCCAGCCGAAGTTTCTAAACTGTACAATGGTTTTGTGAAACTAGGGGTAATTGATTTTAAGAATCTCCCTTTCGCAGAATTCAACTATGGCTCTAAATATTCAAAAAACTATATATATAGTATAGGGTTTAATCATTTTGGGTCGGATATGAAAGTATCTGCTCCAGCAAGAGCTAGATTTACACAAACACAATTGGAGCTAGCAGGAAAAAGATTCGTAAAGAATTACAATCTTTTTGGCGATATGAGCTACAATTACAATACGTATAGATATTACGGCTCATTGTTTCAGTTTAGTGAAGCCAACGAAGATTTAAACAAGCAAGGTTTTGCAATGGGGCATATTCAGGTGGGTGCTTCTAACACGCATCGCGATACCAAAATTCCTTACCACAAGCTTACTTTAGATTACTACAATATTTTTGATCATTATGGTATGCAAGAGAATAGGGTAGCGTTTAACGCACTCCTTACCTCTAACCTAAAAGCATTAGACGACACCAAGCTTAAAAACCTAAAATTAGATGTTTTCGCTACCGTGGATTGGTTTACATACAACAATAGTGCTTTGCCTCAAGCTAAAAATTCTATTTTGGCCATGATTAAACCGGTGTTTAAATACCGCACAGAGAAGTTTAACGCACGATTAGGGGCAAGTATTTATTCTTTGCAAGACGATACTTCTGGTACGCATGTTTTTTTTCCTTTAGCTGAGGCAGAGTATATATTAATTAAAGATGTGTTTGTGGCTTATGCCAAATTCCAAGGCAGTTTTCAAAGATATGATTATTGGGAGCACGCCAATACCAATCCGTTTTTCAATACCACTATGGCACTTAACAACACGCGCCATTTCAACAATGCTTTCATTGGTTTAAGAGGAAATATTAGTTCTAAGGTGAATTTCAATATAGGTTTAGAGACCGATAAGATGAAGAATTTGCCTTTGTATGTTAATGACAATAACACTTACGGCAATAGTAAGTTCAATATCGTTACCGATCAAGTAGTCCTATCGCGTTTTTATGGTCAATTGTCGCTCGATTTACCCAAAATTACAATTGCATTGAAAGGAGATTATAGAAATTATACTACCTACAGCGAATTGAAAGCTTGGCAATTGCCAACTATCACTGCAGGTTTTTCGGGCAAATACAATTTCCAGAATTTAATCTTCCTTACGGCCGATGTGTATTATTTAGGAGGTATGTTTGCTAGAGAATACGACATGAACAATAAGGTGATGGCTACCGAGCTAAGTGGCGTGGTAGATGCCAACATTGGCTTTGAGTACAAGTACAGCAAGCGTTT